>JADFTO010000178.1 GCA_022560215.1 Pseudomonadota bacterium
CGTCTGCCCGGCCGCCGGGATCGGGCACATCGCCGGATGCAACGGCAGGACGTCCGAGGAAGCGGTGAGGAAAATGCACGGATGGACCGAGACGGCCTGCATGGACATGGGGGACTTCGCCGGCGGCCTGCTCAAGTACCTGCGCAAAAAGCCGGTGGCGCGCCTCACCATCGCCGGTGGATTCGCCAAGATGTCCAAGCTCGCAGCCGGCCATCTCGACCTTCATTCCTCGCGCTCGGAGGTGGATTTCCATGCCCTGGCGGCCATGCTGGCCGACTTGGGCGCCCCCGCCGAGGCGGTGGAGCGCGCCCGCAAGGCCGCCAACACGGGCGAGGTGCTGGCCGCCGCCGGGGACTTGGGGTTAGGCGACCTGGTGGCGGCCCGCGCCCGCGAGGTGGCCCTGGCGACGCTCGCCGGCGGGACGCAGGTGGAGGTCTGCGTCTTCGACCGGGGCGGGCGGCTGGTGGGCCATGCCAAGCCCTGAAAACCGGGTCCGGCGACTGCTCATCCTGGGCGGCACGGGAGAGGCCCGCGCCCTGGCCGAGGGCGCGGCGGTGGCTTTCCCTGGCCGGCTGGAGGTGGTCTCGTCCCTGGCCGGGCGGCTGAGCAGGCCCCCGGTCCTCCCCGGCCGGGTGCGCGTCGGCGGCTTCGGGGGCGCCAGGGGGCTCGCCCGCTATCTCGCCGATGAGCGCTTCCACATGGTCATCGACGCCACCCATCCCTTCGCCCGTGTCATCTCGGCCAACGCCGCCCAGGCCTGCATGGAAGCGGGCGTGGAGCGCCTGGCCCTGGTGCGTGCGGCGAGCCTGCGGCCGAAGGGGCTGCGCTGGATCGAGGCCCGCGACCTGGACCACGCATCCCTGCTCTTGCCCACCCCCGCCCGGCGGGTCTTCCTCGCCGTCGGCCGGCGGGGGCTGGAGGCCTTCTCCCGCCTGGAGGACGTGTGGTTCCTGGTGCGCCTGGTCGAGGCCCCGGACGGCCCATTGCCGCTCCGCCGGTGCACGGTGGTCACGGGGCGTCCGCCGGATTCCCAGGAAGAAGAGCGGAAGCTGCTCACCGATCACGCCATCGACGCCATGGTCATCAAGGACTCGGGAAGCGGAGACGCCAAGATCGCCGCCGCCCAGGAGCTGGGCGTGGCCGTCGTCGCCGTCCGCCGCCCGCCGCCGCCGCCAGGCGAGGCCGCGGCCACGGTGGACGAGGCGCTGGCCTGGATCGAGGCCCGGCTGGGGCAGGGCGGGACTTAGAAAACGGGCGGCGGCGGGGGTACGTCCGCTTATGTTCCGGGGCGCCGCCAAGCTGCCTCCCTCACATGCGCGGGCGGCGTCCCTCGGGATCGTATGGGGCCTTGAGGGAGGCGCCGGCGGGGAAGCGCTCGCAGGCGATCTCCAACTCGAAGCCGCCCGCCTCGATCATGTCGTCGATCTCGGCGCCGTTGGTCTCGACGTAGCCAAGCGCGACGGCGCGCCCGAGCGTATGTCCGAAGGCCGCCGACTTGATCTCCCCCACCAGCCGGTCTTGGTGGTATATGGGCTCTGTGCCGAGGGGGTAGGCCTCCTCTCCATCCATGGTGAAAACCACCAGGCGCCGCGCCAGGCCCCGGTCGCGCTGCCTGAGCAGGGCGTCGCGGCCGATGAAGGGGACGGGCTTCTCCAGCTTGACCGCGAAGCCGAGGCCCGCCTCCCAAGGCGTGTCGTCGGGGCTCAGGTCATGGCCCCAGTCCCGGTAGGCCACCTCGAGCCTGAGAGAGGTCAGCGCCTTCATGCCGGCATCCACGAGGCCAAGATCCTCACCGGCCTCGATCAGCGCGTCGTAGACCGCCCCCGCCCCCGCCATCGGGGCGTAGAGCTCCCACCCCAGTTCACCCGCATAGGAGAGCCGGGCGGCGAGGACCTCCACGCCCGCCACCTCGATCTCGCGGCAGGCGTAGTAGGGAAAGGCCTGGTTCGAGAAATCGGCGGCACTGAGCCGCGACAACAGCTCCCGGGAGCGCGGCCCGACGACGCCGAGCACGGCAAACTCCTCGGTCACGTCCGTCACCGCCGCCGCCTCGCCGTTCTGCGCGTGGCTCCTGATCCAGTCCGCGTCGCGGACCGGCCTGGCCGCCCCGGTGACCGCCAGATAAGTGTCCCCGTCCAGGCGCATGAGGGTGAGGTCGCTCTCGTAGCCGCCGTCCTCGTTCAAGAACCCCGTGTAGACCACGCGCCCGGGGGGCACCGCCACGTCGTTGGCCGCCAGGCGCCCCAACAAGGCTTCCGAGTCCCGGCCCTGGATCTTGAGCTTGCCGAAGCTGGTCTGGTCGAAGACGACGACGCCTTCCCGGGCCGCCCGGTGCTCGGCCTCGATGCGGCCGAACCAGGGCGGCTTGCCGAAACACAAGCCCTCGTCCGCGCCGCTTCCCGATCCTGCGAACCAGGCGGGGCGCTCCCAGGCCATGCGCTGCTCGAAGCGGGCCCCGCGCTTGGCCAGGCGCCCGTGCAGCGGGCTCTGGCGCAGGTCCCGGGCGGTGTCGTGCTCCCGGTCCGGATAGGCGACGGAGAAATGCAGCATCATGGTTTCCGGCGCCCTTTCGCGGAGCCCCTTCAGCCCGTTCATGACGGCCGGGAAGCGGCGGATGTCGGCGTGCCAGAGCTCCCTTTCCGGGCGCCCCTCGAGGACCCATTCGGCGAGCGCCTTGCCGACGCCCCCGGCCAGCGCGACGCCGCCGGAATTCATGCCGCAACAGAGGAAGAAACCCGGCGTCTCCGGCGCCTCGCCGAGCAGGAACATGCCGTCCGGCGTGAAGCTCTCCGGCCCCACCAGGAGCATGCGGGCCCGGGCCGTCTCCAGGGCCGGGATGCGGTGCATGGCGTTGATCATCATGGGCTCGAAGTGGTCCCAGTCCTCGTTCAGGAGGTCGAACTCGAAATCCGCCGGCAGGTCCTCAGGCGCGATCGCCTTGCCGCCGGGCTCGAAGCAGCCGACCAGCAGCCCCCCCACCTCGTCGCGCAAATACAGGTGGCCGTCGTGGTCGCTGAGGATCGGCGGGTGCCCATCGACACCGGGGATGGGCTCGGTCAGCAGGTAGAAGTGCTCAACGGCGTAAAGGGGCGCCGCCGCCCCGGCCAGGGCCGCCACCTCGCGCCCCCACAACCCGGCGCAGTCGACGGCGACCGGGGTTTCGATGGTCCCTTCGCCGGTTTCGACCCCGGCCATGCGGCCGTTCCGCATCCTAAAACCGGTGACCGGGACGCCCTCGAGCACACGCACGCCCAGGGCCTTGGCGCCCTTGACCAGGGACAGGCTGAGATCGCTCGGGTTGACCCGCCCGTCACTCGGCGAATGGACGGCCCCGATGACGTCGTCGGTGCGCATCAGGGGCCAAAGCTCCCCCACCCGGACCGCATCTATGACCTCGACCTCGACGCCGAAGGCGCGGGCCAGCGAAGCCTGGCGCTTGACGTGGGTGAGGCGGTCGGGATTGGTGGCGATGCTGAGGCTGCCGGACTCCAGCCAGCCCGTCGCCTGCCCGGTTTCCGCTTCCAGGGAGGCATAAAGCCGGGCGCTGTAGCGGATCAACTCGGTCAGGTTGCGGGTGGAGCGCAACTGGCGGACCAGGCCGGCGGAATGCCAGGTGGTGCCGCAGGTGAGGCGCCTCCTCTCCAGGATGACCACGTCCCGGCACCCCATCTTGGCCAGGTGATAGGCGGCGCTGCACCCGATGACCCCGCCGCCGATGACCACCGCGCCCGCGGCTGCCGGCAACTCCATGGACCCCTCCTTATCCCCGGGCGCGGCGGCGGTGGTGGTCGGCAACGGCATTGGTTTCCCTACCTTCGCCGCCCCGTTTCTAGAGCGCTATCCGGACAACGGCGCCGCCGGGTCATCGAGGTCCATATCGATCCACACCGGCTGGTGGTCCGAAGCGTCGGCCTTGCCGTCAATGTGGACGCCGCGCACCCTTTGCTCCAGGTTGGCGGTAACGAAGCAGTAATCGAAGCAGGTATCGATATCCATGCCCCTTTCGGGGGCGTTGGCCACGGCCGGCCAGGTCACGCGATCGTTCTCCCCATGGCCGGCCACCACCCAGGCGTCGAGGAGGCCGTCGCGCCGAACGAGCCGGCCGTAGTTAGGCGACAGGGGACCGGTGATCATGTCGTACTGCTCGGAGTCCGGAACGAAGTTAAAGTCGCCCATGAGCATGGCATGGCGGGGCATGGGAGGCTCTTCGCCCTCGGTCCAGCCAGCGGCGGGGTTGGGGTGGCCGCCGCACCAGGCGCCTCCCTCGGCCGGCGCCCTGTCGATAATATCGCACAGCGCCTCGATCTGGGGGACGCGGGTTTCCGCCGACAGGTGGCTGAGATGGGTCGTATAGAGGCGGATCGGTCCGGCGGGAGTATCGATCACCCCTTCCAGCAGGGCCTGCTGGATGCTGTGCTGTTTCAGGGTGCCGTACTTCGGAAGAGGAAAAAGACGGCTCGAGAGGATCGGCGTTCGCGACATCAGCATGGCGCCGAACTGACGGCGGCGGTTGACCAGATGGCCGTCCGCATGGCGATAGCTGGCGTCTATGTCCAAGCCCGGCCCGTAGACCCAATGGAAATCGGGAAGCCGCCGGGACAGCTCGGCGACCTGATCCAGGTTCCCCGAGCGTTTCCAGAATCGTTCCACCTCCTGCAGGGCGATGACATCGGCGCCCTCGACCGCCTTCGCCGTCGCCTCCAGATCGTAACGCCCGGACCGGCCCAGCCCGTACTGGATGTTGTAGGTAACGAATTTCATTCCTCAATCTCCTCCGACCACGCCGCAAGTCCGCTTGGTACGAACCTCCAGCGTCCACACGACGGCGGGAATAATCTGGATGGTATAGATTTAATCTCTTTAATTTCGCTTAAGGTCGAAATTAAAGACCCCCTGTCCCGATTATTCAATTAGATTCGGATTCCCTGCTCATCGAAGAAGAAGATGGCGTCGGCATCGATCCCCCACCGAATTCGATCGCCGAGCGCACAAGCCAAATCACCACTCTGGATCGACCGGAGCACTTGTCCGCCGGCCAAGTTGACGTCGTAGAGAACCTCCCGGCCCTGGCTTTCGATGAAGCTGATTTCGCCTTCGATGGGCGCCCCCGAGTCCGGCTGCAGGTATTCGGGGCGCACGCCGACGGTGATGGCCTGGCCCGCCGCCACCGAGGATTGCTTCACATGGTCGGGCAATTCGAAACGCAGACCCTGGGCGACGAAACTACCGTCCTCGACCTTGCCGTCGACGAACGATATGGGCGGGTTGCCGATGAAACCGGCGATGAATTTATTTTCCGGCCGGTGGTACATGTCGTCCGGCGTTCCGATCTGCTGAATCTTCCCGTTGTTCATCAAGGCAATGCGGTCGCACATGCTCATCGCCTCGACCTGGTCGTGGGTAACCAGGATGGAGGTGCAACCGGATTCATGCTGAATCCGGCGAATTTCGCTGCGCATCTCGAGCCTGAGGCCGGCGTCGAGGTTGGCCAGGGGCTCGTCCATCAACAGCACCTCCGGTTTGCGTACCAGGGCGCGGGCCAAGGCGACCCGCTGCTGCTGGCCACCCGAGAG
>JADFTO010000179.1 GCA_022560215.1 Pseudomonadota bacterium
CGTAGTCTCCCCTGTCATGAAAGCGGCCGACGGCGGCGGCCACGGCGGCCACCAGGGCGACGACGGCGGCCACCCGCCAGAAGGCCAGGCGCCGTTTGTAACGGCGGCGTTCAAGAATATGATCGGCGTCCAGCGCCATCGCTGCTTCCTACATGTCCGGCGCCCGGCGGGAAGCTCGCCCGCGGCCCCCCGGTCAAGCCTTGGCCTTTGTCTTGCCCTTGGTTTTGGCCTCTTCCTTGGGCTTGGCCTTCTTTTCGGCCTTGGCCTCATCCCCGTCCTTGGCCTTCTTTTCGACCTTGGCCTTCTTTTCGGCCTTGGCCTCCTCCCCGTCCTGGGCCTCCTTCGCGTCCTTGGCCTCGGCCTTCTTCGCGGGCTTTCCGGTTTTCTCGCCGGCCACCTTCTTCTCCTCGAAGGCGGCGCCCAAAATGTCGCCCAGGCTGGCGCCCGAATCCGTGGAACCGTAATCGGCCACGGCCTTTTTCTCCTCGGCGACCTCGCGGGCCTTGATGGACAACGTCATCCGCCTGGCGCCGCGATCGAGATTGGTGATCTTGGCATCAATCTTCTCGCCGGGGGCGAAGCGGTCGGGCCGCTGCTCGCTGCGGTCCCTGGACAATTCCGCCCTGCGGATGAATCCAGAGACGCCCTCGCCCACTTCCACCTCTATGCCGTTGTCCACCACCTTGGTCACCGTGCAGGTGACCACGGTGCCTTTTTTCAGCACCCCGGCGCTGGCCGTGAAGGGGTCGTCGGTGAGCTGCTTGATGCCGAGGCTGATGCGTTCCTTTTCAACGTCCACTTCCAGGACCTTGGCCTGGACCGTCTGGCCTTTCTTGTATTCGGCGAGGGCCTCCTCGCCGGGCTTGCTCCACGACAGGTCCGACAGATGGACCATGCCGTCGATCTCTTCGGGGAGGCCGATGAACAGCCCGAATTCGGTGATGTTCTTGACCACGCCCTCGACTTCCGCGCCTGCCGTGTATTTCTCGAGGAAGGCTTCCCACGGGTTGGCATGGCACTGCTTCAAGCCCAGGCTGATGCGGCGTTTTCCCGGGTCGGTATCGAGGATCATGATCTCCACCTCCTGGCTGGTGGAGATGATCTTGCCGGGATGGACGTTCTTCTTGGTCCAGCTCATCTCGGAGATGTGGACCAGCCCCTCGACGCCGGGCTCCAGTTCCACGAAGGCGCCGTAGTCGGTGATGTTGGTGACCCGGCCCGTGAACTTTACATCCACTGGATACTTGCTTTCCACCCCCTCCCAGGGGTCCGCCTCCAGTTGCTTCATGCCCAGCGATATGCGTTGGGTTTCGGCGTTGAAGCGGATGACCTGCACCTTGACCGTCTCGCCGATCTGAAGGGCCTCGGTGGGATGGTTGATGCGCCGCCAGGCGATGTCGGTGACATGGAGGAGGCCGTCAATGCCGCCGAGATCGACGAAGGCGCCGTAATCGGTGATGTTCTTGACCACCCCTTCCAGGACCTGCCCTTCCTTGAGGCTGGCGATCAGTTCCGAACGTTCCTCGGAGCGGGTCTCCTCGAGCACGGCGCGCCTCGACACCACGATGTTGTTGCGCATGCGGTCCATCTTGAGGATCTGGAAGGGCTGCGGCGTGCCCATCAGGGGCCCGATGTCGCGCACGGGCCGGATGTCCACCTGGCTTCCGGGCAGGAAGGCCACGGCGCCCGCCAGATCGACGATGAAGCCGCCCTTGACGCGCCCGAAGATGACCCCGTTGACCCGTTCGGTCCCCTTGAAGGCCTTTTCGAGTTCCGTCCAGGCTTCCTCCCGGCGGGCTTTCTCGCGGCTCAATATGACCATGCCGTCCTTGTCCTCGTAACGTTCGACGAAGACATCGATGGAGTCGCCGGGATTGACTTCCGGATCCTGGCCCGGGGTGGCGAATTCCTTGAGGGGCACGCGGCCCTCGGATTTCAAGCCGACGTCGATGAGCACCATGTCGTTGTCGACGTTGAGCACGGTGCCCTTGACCACGCTTCCTTCGAAGCGCGTGGTCTGGCCCAGGGATTCTTCGAGGAGCTGGGCGAAATTCTCTTTGCTGGCGGGGGCTTGCTGGGCGGACATCTAGTTCCTTTCGGTTTCCTGCCGGCCGGTTGTTTCCGGCGGTCTTGATGGGTGTAAATCCCGGGGGTGAAGTGTCCCGGTCAAAGGTTCCGCGATTGAATGAAACCCAGCGCCTTGGCGAAGGCCGCGTCGGCATCCAGGCCGCTGGTATCGAGCACGAATGCGTCATCCGCCGGCTTCAGGGGCGCCACGTCGCGTTCCCTGTCGCGCCTATCGCGCTCATTCATGTCCCGCAGAACGCGGCCATATATAGCTTCGAGCCCGCGTTCCTGCAACTCTTTAAGACGGCGTTCGGCGCGCACTTCCGCAGCTGCGGTGACGAACAGCTTGACGTCGGCATCGGGACAGACCTGAGTGCCGATGTCGCGCCCGTCAAGTACCGCGCCCGCCGCCGGTCCCCGGGGGGTGTCGGGCGGGTTGCGGGCGAAATCGCGCTGGAAGTCCCTGAGCGCGGCCCGGACCTCTGCTTGAGCCGCCACCAAGGACGCCGACGCCGCCGCTTCGTCCAGCCTGAGGCGGGGATCGTCCATGTCGTCCGCCGCCAGGTCCCGGGCGGCGGCGGCGGCCCCTGGGCTCGCCGGATCGATTCCCCGGTCCCGGACCTTGGCGCCGACGGCGCGGTAGAGGAGGCCCGTGTCCAGGTAGGCCAGGCCGAAGTGGTCGGCCAGCCTGCGGGCCAGGGTGCCCTTGCCGGACGCGGCGGGGCCGTCGATGGCGATGATCAAGGGGCCTCGTTCATCGGACTGCTCATCAATACCGCATGTCAGAAAGCTTTATACCAAAGGTCATTATCAGTGACCTTTGATTGTCTAATTCCGGCTCCCCGGTCAAGCTCTTCCGAACCTTTTGTCTCCGCTGGGAACACGGTTGTCTCCTAAGTCTTCTCCGGCCGGTCTGCCGGATCGCTTCATCATAGTGCCCTCGCGAACGGTGTTCGCCTTGCAGCCAAAGGGACGGGGCCGCCTCAGAACGATTCGACCAACACCCGGTCCGGCGGCTTGTGGCCATCGGCGAAGGACTTGATGTTGACCAGCACTTTTTCGCCCATGTCCATGCGGCCCTCGACCGTGGCCGAGCTCAGGTGCGGCAGCAGGACCACGTTGTCCAGCTCGAGGAGCCGGGGATTGACGGCCGGCTCGTTCTCGAACACGTCCAGCCCGGCGCCCCCGATGGCGCCGGCGCGCAACAGGCGGGTGAGGGCGTTTTCGTCGACCACCTCGCCCCTCGACGTGTTGACCACGAAGGCGTGGGGCTGAAGATGCTTCAGCCTCCTCTCCGACAGCAGGTGATAGGTGGCCGGCGTGTGGGGGCAGTTGACGGAGATGATGTCCATGCGCGCCAGCATCTGATCCAGGCTTTCCCAGTAGG
The DNA here is from genome assembly GCA_022560215.1 of Pseudomonadota bacterium. Classification (GTDB taxonomy): domain Bacteria; phylum Pseudomonadota; class Alphaproteobacteria; order Rhodospirillales; family 2-02-FULL-58-16; genus JADFTO01. The sequence continues at coordinate 3,455 of JADFTO010000179.1, forward strand.
TGGCCTCCAGTTCCGCCTCCACGTCCTCGTGGACGCGGTGCCGGTTGTGGTAGTGGATGGAGAGCCCGAATCCCAGCGCCCGCTTGGCCACGGCCCTGCCGATGCGCCCCATGCCGATGATGCCGAGCCGCTTGCCGTAGATGCGGTGGCCGAGCATCCAGTTGGGCGACCACCCTTCCCACTTGCCCGACCGCAGGACCCGCTCGCCCTCCGCCAGACGGCGCGGCACGGCCAGGATCAGGGCCATGGTCATGTCGGCGGTATCCTCGGTCAGCACGTCCGGCGTGTTGGTCACGGTGATGCCCTTCCGGCGGGCGGCGGCCAGGTCGATGTTGTCGACGCCGGTGCCGTAATTGGCGATCAGGCGCATCTTCTTCCCGGCCTGGGAGATGAGGCTGGAATCGATGGTGTCGGTAACGGTGGGAACCAGGACGTCCGCGGTCTTCATGGCCTCGGCGAGCACGGCCCTGCTCATGGGCTTGTCGTCCAGGTTCAACCGGACGTCAAACAGTTCCATCATCCGGGTTTCAACGGCATCCGGCAGCTTGCGGGTGACCACCACAAGGGGCTTCTTTTTCCTCGCCATGAATTCCCTCCCACCCCCCCAGGCCATAGCAACATGGCGGAGCCTTGTCTAGCGCCGACCCTCGATGCGGGGCCGCCGGCAACGGACGCCTTGACCGCTTGCCGCGGCGGGGCCGTATAATGGGCCGGTGAACCCGGCCCTTCAACCCGCGGTGAGGACGCTCTCCTACCCCGCAGCCGTCCTCGTCGCCGTCCTGGCGGCCGTTACCTTCGCCGCCGCCCTGGCCGCCGAGAGCCGCCCCCTGCCCCGCTTCGTCAGCCTGCGCGCCGACGAGGTGAAAATGCGCACGGGGCCCGGCGTCCAGTACCCGGTGGAATGGGTGTACCACCGCCGCAGGCTGCCCGTGGAAATCATCGCCGAGTACCAGACCTGGCGCAAGGTCAGGGACTGGCAGGGGAGCCAGGGCTGGATTCACCAGAGCCTGCTCTCCGCCAACCGCACCTTCATCGTCACCGGCGCCGTCCGCGCCATCCGGGAAAAGGCGGCCCCCGAATCCAGGCCCGTGGCCCGCGCCGAGGCGGGAGTCATCGGGCGCCTGGTCCAATGCCCCGGGGACGGCGTCTGGTGCCGGGTGGAGGTGGAAGGCCACGAAGGCTGGCTGAGACGGGTCGACTTCTGGGGTGTCCACCGGGGGGAAGTGGTGAAATAAGGGGACAGTAGCGATGGTGTCCCCTCATTAAAACTCCCGAAAACCCGATAGCGCTCTAATCGAAATCTCCGGCCAGCGCCTCCCTCACCTCTTCGGGGATGACCGCCATGTGGCCGTAAGCCTGATGGCCGATGGCGAGGGCGGCCCGGGTCCCGGCCTGGCGGAAGGCGGCGATCCCGGCGGGCGTGAAGGGAAAGCGCAGGAAATGGATCGACGACGCCTTGCCCCCGGCCGTGGTGCGCTCCACGTCGTCCTCGGCGAGGGCGGCGATGACCCGGTCCGCGACCGTCAGGGTGACCGTCTTCTCCACGCCCCCGAGCCCGGCCAGGAAGCGGCCGCGGCGGTCCGCGTCGTCGATCTCGAACATCAGGGTCGCCACCAGCTCGCTGCCCTTGGGGATCAGGGGGTTGTAGGCGGCCAGCTCGTCGGCAACCTGGTCGGCGCCGCCCCGCTCGATGAAGAGCATCTCGTGGACCTGGTGCCACATGGTGGCGTAGTTCTCGAAATAGAAGGTGGCGTCGGGGCCGACGGCGACGCGGCGGAGCTTTTTCATTTCCCTCACCGCCCGGCGGCGCTCCCGGCGAACCTCGGCGTAGTCCTCCATGGACATGATGTCGGCGGCCGTCATCTCGTGCTCGGTCATCGGAGGGGCCTCACATGCCGTAGGCGCGGGCCATGAGACCGATGGGATGGCGCACCCGGTCCAGGGCCTGGGCCCCGCCCTCCAGGCCCTCCATGCCCTGGACGATGTGCTCGCGGGCCAGCGGGCATTCCGAAACCACGAAGGCGGGCTTGGCCCCGGTCGCCTTGAGGGCCACCGGCCGGCCGATCTTGAGGGCGACGGGGAAGTTCTCGGCCATCACCCCCCAGG
>JADFTO010000180.1 GCA_022560215.1 Pseudomonadota bacterium
CTTGGAGCGCTACTCCGACCTTCTCGTGGTGGTCGGCGAGGAGGCTCCAACACATGCTTCCCGGCTGCTGGAAATTCTGAGCACCCAGCCCAGGCTGATGACCATGGTCAAGGCGGCGGTGTGGGTCGGCGGGCGGCGCTGGAACGTGCGCATGGCGGGAAACATCGATGTGCGTCTGCCCGAGAAAGATCCCACCACGGCCTGGGCCCGCCTCGCCGAATACGACCGCACCCACCGGGTCCTGGAAAGGGATGTCCAGGTCCTCGATCTCAGGTTCCCCGACCGCCTGATCGTGCGCAAGCCGGCGCCCGCCGAGAAGCCGGCCGTCGGCCGGGAAACGTGAATTAGGGGGACGCAGGAAAATGAATAACGGTGGTAGGGGACAAGTGAAAGCTCAAAACGGACTGATCGCGGCGCTGGACGTGGGCAGCACCAAGGTATGCTGCTTTATCGCCCGGGTTGCGGCCGGAAAGGGCGCCAAGATCGTCGGCATCGGTCATCAGGTGTCGAACGGGATTCGCACAGGCGCCATCGTCGACATGGACGCGGCCGAGGCGTGCATCCGCTCCACGGTGGAATCCGCCGAAAAGATGGCCGGTGAGAACATCCGCCGGGTGATCGTGAACCTGTCCGCCGGCGATCCCACGTCCAGGCTCGTCGCCCACGACATTTCCATCGCCGGCCACCAGGTCGGCGACGCCGACCTGCGCCGCATCCTCGACCCCGGGACCCTGAGCAAGGAACGCCCGGGCAACCGGGAGCTCGTCCATTCCATCGCGGTGGGTTACAGCATCGACGGCTGTCGCGGCGTCCGCGACCCGCGCGGCATGTTCGGCGAACGCCTGGGCGTCAACCTGCATACCGTCAGCGCGTCGGCCGGCGCGGTGCGCAACTTGGTGACCTGCATCTCCCGCTGTCACCTGGGCGTGGAGACCAAGGTGGTGTCGCCATACGCTTCCGCGCTCGCCTGTCTGGTCGAAGACGAAAAGAAACTGGGCGTCACCTGCATCGACATGGGCGGCGGCACAACGTCCATCGCGGTCTTCTTCGACGGCGAACTGGTGCACATCGACAGCCTTCCCATCGGCGGCGTGCACGTAACCAATGACATCGCCAGGGGCCTGTCCACGCCCTTGGCCCATGCGGAGCGCATGAAAACCCTTTACGGCAGCGTCATACCCTCGCCGTCGGACGAACACGAGCTCATCACGGTACCCCCCATCGGGGAGAAAATCTCGGCGGATACCGGCCAGGTTCCGCGCTCCATGCTGATCGGCATCATCCGGCCCAGGCTGGAGGAAACCTTCGAGATGGTGCGCGCCCGCCTGCAGGAGGCCGGTTTCGAGAAAGTGGCCGGCCGCCGGGTGGTGCTCACCGGCGGCGCCTCCCAGCTTCCGGGCGCCGGAGACCTGGCCGCAATGATTCTGGACAAGCAAGTCCGCATCGGCCGCCCCAAGCCCATGGAGGGGCTGGCCGAGGCCGTCGGCGGCCCCGCTTTCGCCACCACGGCGGGACTCCTCATCTACGCCCTCAACGACCTGACGGACACGCCCGAGGGCGTCTACCGCCCCACGGAGGAACCGAACGGCCGTTTCGGCCGGCTCGGTCAATGGTTACGTGAAAATTTTTGATTCAATGACCTGCAAGAGAAAGCCGCCGATGGCAGGCGGCCTGTATTCACGGGGAAGTATTTCGAGTTCCTCGCCATTTGGACCGGTTCAAGAACGGAGGACCACATGACCATCAACCTAGGAGTACCGAACACCAACCAGACATCCGAGTTGAAACCTCGGATCACCGTGATTGGCGTCGGCGGGGCCGGCGGCAACGCGATCAACAACATGATCGAGTCCGAACTGGAAGGCGTCGATTTCGTCGCCGCCAACACCGACGCCCAGGCGCTCAAGCAATCCAAAGCCGAGCGGCGGGTTCAGCTTGGGGTGACCATCACCCAGGGCCTCGGCGCCGGCTCCCGCCCCGACATCGGACGGGCCGCCGCGGAGGAGGCGATAGAGGACATCTTCGAACAGATCAAGGGAGCCAACATGGCTTTCATCGCCGCCGGCATGGGAGGGGGCACCGGCACCGGCGCCGCCCCCGTCATCGCCCGCGCCGCGCGGGAGCAGGGCATCCTCACGGTCGGCGTGGTGACCAAGCCCTTCCAGTTCGAAGGGGTCCACCGCATGCGCTTGGCCGAGTCAGGGATCGAGGACCTGGAACAGTTCGTCGACACCCTGATCGTCATTCCCAACCAGAACCTGTTCCGCGTGGCCAACGAAAAGACCACCTTCGCCGACGCCTTCCACATGGCCGACGAGGTGCTCTACTCGGGCGTGCGCGGGGTGACCGACCTCATGGTCATGCCGGGCCTGATCAACCTGGACTTCGCCGACATCCGCTCGGTGATGAGCGAGATGGGCAAGGCGATGATGGGCACCGGCGAGGCCCAGGATGAAAGACGCGCCCTGGATGCCGCCGAAGCCGCCATCTCCAACCCCCTCCTCGAGGACATCTCCATGAAAGGGGCGAAGCGGGTGCTCATCAACATCACCGGTGGCAAGGACATGACCCTTTTCGAGGTCGACGAAGCGGCCAACCGCATCCGCGACGAGGTGGACGGAGATGCCTACATCATCTTCGGTTCCACGTTCGACGAAAGCCTGGAAGGGAAGATCCGGGTGTCCGTGGTGGCGACCGGCATGCAATCCGAGGCCCAGGCCATGCCCACCCTGCTCGATTCAGACGGCGGGGCGATGGCGGTTTCGGGATTCCTCGGGAACAAGTTCCCTGCCGTGGTGAAGATGCGTTCCGTGAAAGCCATGGCGGAGGACGGCCCGGAAGAGGAAGCCGCCGCCCCGGAAAGCGAAGAAGAAACCCCGGAATCTCCGGCCGAAGAAGCAACCCTGCCCGCGGCGACGCCGAAGGAAGAAGACGTGCAACCGCCGGCGGAGCCGAAGATTGACGCCGATGATGCCTTCATCCCGTCTCCGCCCGCCGAGGTGGAGGACGAACCCAAGACCGCCGAGCCCTTCGCGGCGGCGGCCATGGCCAACGGCTTCGGAAACAGGGGGCTCGATACGTCCGAAAAGGCCAGTCTTTTCGAACGCGTCACGGGCACCGGCCGCGCCGCCAAAAAGCGGAAGGAGGAGCCGGCGCGCGAGGAGACCGGGAAGACGGAACCCAACCTTTCGGCGCCTCCTGCCGAGGAGCCGGAAAAAGACGGCGAGATCGCCGGACTGAATCCCCAGGATCAAGTCCCTGACTCACGGGACGAGGAAGATCTGCTGGACATTCCGGCCTTTCTGCGCCGGCAGGCGAACTGAGGGTAAGGCCCTGTAAAACCGTAACAAATAGTAACAAAGATTGATTTGAGTGCTTCAAGGGCATGTGCAAAAACATCCCTTGAAGCACGGTTAAGTGGGGGGAAAATGGGGTCTAACATGGACGGTGGCTGCCGGGAATCCGGAACCTCCCCTGTCGTCAATCAGAGAACCCTCAAGTCTCCGGTCAGTTGTTCGGGGGTGGCCCTTCATTCCGGGGACAAGGTTTCCATGACCTTGATGCCGGGAGAGGCCGGCAGCGGAATCCGCTTCAAGCGCACCGACGTCGAGACCGACCGCTGCATCGTCCCGGCGACCTGGGATCACGTGGTCGATACCACCCTGTGCACCACCGTCGGCAACTTGCACGGCGTCACGGTCGGCACCGTGGAGCACCTGATGGCCGCCCTTGCCGGGTGCGCCATCGACAATGCCCTGATCGAGATCGACGGCCCGGAAGTACCGATCATGGACGGCAGCGCCGCCCCGTTCGTGTCCTTGATCGAATGCGCCGAGGTCGTTGAACAGCCCCTTCCGCGCCGCGTCATCCGGATCATGCGGCCGGTTACCGTCGAGGACGGCAATCGCGTCGTCTCGCTCGTTCCGGGGGTAGGCTTTTCCTTGAGTTTCGAAATCGACTTCAACAGCCCCGCCGTTTCCCGCCAGACCATTTCCATCGGCCTTGGCAACGGCACCTTCAAGCAGGAGCTGGCCAGCGCCCGCACCTTCGGTTTCCTCGACGAGGTCGAAACATTGAGGGCCGCCGGCCTGGCCCGGGGCGGGTCCCTGGACAACGCCGTGGTGATCAGCGGCGACAAGATCCTCAACGAGGACGGCCTCAGATACACCGATGAGTTCGTCCGCCACAAGGTGCTGGACGCCATGGGCGACCTTTATCTGGCCGGCGCCCCCATTATCGGCGCCTTCTCCGGCGTCTGCTCGGGCCATGCCGCCAACAACCGGCTGCTCCATGCGCTTTTCGCCGACCGGGACGCCTGGACGTATGAGACCCTCAACAGCGGCGAACACCGGGGCGGCATCTGGGCCGACGATCTTCACCCCGTAGCGGTCGCCACGGCCTGAAGTTCCCGGTACTCCCTTTCACAATTCCGTGCCACGTACGATCGCTTTTCCAGATACCCCCGGCCGGGGGTTTTTTTATTGACTATGCCATGTAGTTGCACCGCTCGCCGGGGGCCGTGATATAATCCGGGGGCGAGGGCCGAAAGCCCCCGAAATTTTGTCCGCTTCTTTATTCAGGCAAGGTGTTTGGGCACACCGATGGTCCGTTTTCTCACAGCGCACTGTTTGCTGGCGGCCTTGCTCATCGCAGGGTGTTCCGCCAAGGAGCCGGAATACGTCGAACATCCCGTGGAGGAGCTCTACAACAAAGCGCTGGATTCCCTCCAGAAAGACGCTTTCGAGGCCTCGGCCACGCTCTTCGACGAGGTCGAGCGGCAACACCCCTATTCAAAATGGGCGACCAAGGCGCAGCTGATGGCCGCCTATTCCTACTACATGAGCAACCGTTACGATGACGCCATCGTCGCGCTCGACCGATTCATCCAACTGCATCCGTCCAACCGCGACATCGCATACGCCTATTACCTGAGGGGGCTCAGCTACTACGAACAGATCTCGGACGTGACCCGGGATCAGAAAATGACCGACTTGGCCCGCCAGAACCTCCAGGAACTGGTGGCGCGGTTCCCGGGCAGCAAGTACGCGTCCGATGCCAAGGTAAAACTCGACCTGACCAACGACCACCTGGCGGGCAAACAGATGGAAATCGGCCGCTACTACTTGCGCCAGGGGCATTACGGCGCGGCCATCAACCGCTTCAAGACGGTCATCGACCGTTACCAGACCACCACCCACGTGCCCGAGGCCCTGCACCGCCTGACCGAGGCCTATCGCGCCTTGGGCATAGACGAAGAGGCGCAGAAGACGGCGGCGGTCCTGGGCCACAACTTCCCGGGCAGCGAGTGGTACATCGATTCCTACGAAATGATCGAAGGCAAGAAGATCCGGCCGGAGGAAGAGGAACCCTGGTACAAGATCTGGTAATACCAAAGGTCACTGATAATGACCCCTAGAGACGGCCTACCAAGGTTTTCGGCCAGGAGCGTGCGTCGCCGCGATGCGGGGCATCGCAAGACGTGCGCGACGACGTCCGAAAGCCTTGGTAGGCCGCCCTTCGGGTCGCCTATG
>JADFTO010000181.1 GCA_022560215.1 Pseudomonadota bacterium
GCCGCGGCCGGGCGCCGGGCGGTCCGGCTCGATAACTCGGACCTTTACGTGACGCTGGAGCCCTGCGCCATGTGCGCCGGCGCGGTGTCCCTGGCCCGCGTCCGCAGGCTCATCTTCGGCGCCTACGACCCCAAGGGCGGCGGCGTCGAGCATGGGGCCCGCGTCTTCGACCGCTCCACCTGCCACCACAGGCCGGAAGTCATCGGCGGCGTGGAGGAAACGGCGGCCGCCGCGCTGCTGAAGGATTTTTTCGCGGACAAGCGGTAAGGGGTCGCCCGGTTGTTCGTTCGGCACTCGCTCAGTCGCCTTCACCGTGAAGCAGGTTTCGAAGTCGCGCCTCCAGCCCGCCCAACCGGTTGGTGAGCACATCCCAGACAATGTCCAGGTCCACGGCCATGTATCTATGTACCAGCACGTCCCGCATCCCGGCCATCTGCGGCCATGGGATGTCCGGATGGGCGCCGCGGTATTCAGGAGTAATCTGCTTGGCCGCTTCGCCGATGATCTCCAAGTTGCGGATGGTGGCGTCCTGGACCATCGTGTTTTTCATGAAGGCGTCCTTGCCGCCGGCCGTGTATGCGGTAATCCGTTCGATCGCGTCAACGATGTGGCGAAGATAGAGAGCGTCGCCAGTCACAGCGGCACGGCTTCACGGAGAACGTCGTCGCGCATGTAGGGCGACAAGGCACGCTCGGTGAGCACGTCGACCCTGAGGCCCGCCTGCTCTTCGAGCGCCTGTTTCAATGCCACGAGATCAAAGAGATCGCGGCCCGGCTCGAATTCGACGAGCAGGTCGATATCGCTGTCGTTCGTTGCCTTGCCCAGCGCCCGTGATCCAAACAGCCTGACGTTCGAGGCGCCGTGCTTGCCCGCGATCTCGACGATGCGGGCGGCCGTAAGTCCTTTCGGGAGTATCGGCTTGGTCATGACGTCCAGTGTAACGCATCCAGCAATCAACGCAAAAACGGGGACCGGGGGAAAGACGGAGAATCAATCCTGCACGGCCCACCTGCCATCACAGGCCGGAGGTCATCGGCGGCGTGGAGGAAACGGCGGCTGCCGTTTAACAGGGTCTGCGAATATAACCCGGATACCGCCGGGCTACCACCACCCGCCGACGACCCTGCCGCCGTTCAGGATTCGCGGGCCAGGGGCAGGTTGACCAGCAGGTTCTGGGGCTTCATGCGCACCTTTTTCTCCGCCGTCATGGCCAAGCCCAGATAGACCGGCCGTCCGGCCACGTCGGGGCGCATCAGGCCGGGGTCCTCGAATTCCAGGCGGAACAGGTTGAGCAGGCGTTCCAGCCGGTCGGGGGCCACGTCGGCGCCGTCATAGAGGTCGTTGAGCAGGGCCGAGCCCTCGGCGTCGAGCCCCAAGTGCCAGACCCAGTGTTCGTCGCGGATCTTCTGCACGGGCTGGATGCGGACCCGGGTTTCCAGGAAATGGGCGACCCAGGATTCCAGCACCCGGCAAAAGGCGTCCAGGCCGGGCCTGGGGAAGGTGAGGTCGAGCGCCGTGTCGTGACGCTCGTCGCGGTCCCAGTAGATGTCCCCGTTGTCTTCGCCCAACACGTCCATCTCGACGCGCTTCAGCGGCGTTCCCGCTTCCGCCACCAGCCGTCCCAGATCGCCGTAGGGGGCCGACAGCATCTCCACCGTGTCGGTGTCGCCGAGCAGAATGACGCCGTCCTGGATCATCGCCGTCTGTTCGCGGAAGAACAGCTCGGCCGCCCGCGCCCTCAAGGGATGGGGCGTGCCGTCCAGGATGTTGCGCAGGATCACGTGCACCATCTGGTCCAGGAACAGGGCCGGAAGGGTAACGGAGTCGTCCCGGTAGACCGCCCGGTAGCAGCCCTCGACGGTGCCCGCCACCAGCAGCCTGTCGCGGAAGTCCAACACCACCCGGTAGTTGTCGCGGGCGTCCCCGTCGGCGATCTCGGCGATCTTGGGCGCCGGGATGCGGGCCCGGGGGTCGTCCATGAGCTGGCGGTGCAGCGCGCGCTCGGCCTCGCAGGACTCTTCCACGGGGGCCAATTCGGGACGCTTGAGGTAGGCGCGCAAGTAGTCGTCGGTGACGGCCAGGTGGCCGGCCTCGTCACGCTCGAGCAGATGGAAACCGCAATTCGGCCAGAAATCAGGCATGGCCGGGCTAGAGTTCCTCAGCCCTTGACGTGGCCGCTGATGTAGGCGTGCTGGGGCTTGGTTTCCTCATAGAGGCGTTTTTGCTCGTCGGTGGCCGGGGTCTGGTTCTCTTTCTTCCACTGCTCGTAGGGCATGCCGTAGACGAGTTCCCGGGTCTCGGCGTAGGTCAGGTCCAGGCCCTTGTCTGCGGCCGCCGCCAGGTACCACTTGGACAGGCAGTTGCGGCAGAAGCCGGAAAGGTTCATCAGGTCGATGTTCTGCACGTCCGAGCGGCGGCGCAGGTGCTCGATCAGGCCGCGGAAGGCCGCCGCCTCCAGTTCGATGCGCGTCTTGTCGTCCATGGCTCGGTCTCCTTGGGTCGGATTCCTGAAATTTCCGCCGTTGGCTGCAATATGGGGAGGGGGCGCCGGCCCTGAAAGGGGTTTCCCGTCACACCGCCCGCCAGCCGATGTCGCGGCGGCAGAAGCCTTCCGGCCAGTTGATCCTGTCGACGGCCTCGTAGGCCCGCTTCTGGGCCTTGGCCACCGAGGGAGCGCGGGCGCCGACGCCGAGGACCCGGCCGCCGTCGGCGACGATGCTCCCGTTGACGGCCTTGGTGCCGGCGTGGAAGACGGTGACCCCGTCGAGCGACAGCGCGTCCTCCAGGCCGCGGATTTCGGAACCCTTCTCGTACCTGCCGGGATAGCCCAGGGCGGCCATGACCACGACCAGCGCCGCGTCGTCGTGCCATTCCAGGGTGATCGTGTCCAGCCGGCCGTCGGCGCAGGCCTCCAGGGCATCGAGCAGGTCCGACTTGAGCAGCATCATCAGGGGCTGGCACTCGGGGTCGCCGAAGCGCACGTTGTATTCGAGCACTGAGGGCTCGCCGTCCTTGATCATCAGTCCCGCGTAAAGCACGCCCTTATAGGGCCGGCCCTCGGCGGCCATGGCATCGATGGTCGGCGTGATGATGCGGTCCATGATGGTTAAGGCCATCTTGCCCGTGACCACCGGGGCCGGCGAAAACGCCCCCATGCCGCCGGTGTTGGGCCCCTCGTCGCCGTCGTAGGCCGCCTTGTGGTCCTGGGCCGAGATCAGGGGCAGGGCACGCTTGCCGTCGACCAGGGCGAAGAAGCTGGCCTCCTCGCCGTCCAGGAAATCCTCGATCACCACCTCGTCGCCGGCGGCGCCGTAGGCGCGCTCGGTCATGATGTGGTCGATGGCGGCGTAGGCCTCGTTCTCGTTGCGGCAGAGGATCACCCCCTTGCCGGCGGCCAGCCCGTCCGCCTTGACCACGATGGGCGCGTGATGGCGGAGGATGAATTCCTTTGCCGCGTCTGGTTCGTCGAAACGGCCGTAGGCGGCCGTCGGGATGCCGTACTTGGCGCAGAGATCCTTCATGAATCCCTTGGAACCTTCCAACTGGGCGGCCTTGGCGTTGGGGCCGAAGGCCTTGACGCCGGCCTCTTCCAGGTTGTCCACCAGGCCGGCGACCAGCGGCGTCTCGGGCCCGACGACGACGAAGTCGATGCCGCTTTCGATGGCGAACGCGACCAGGCCGTCGATGTCGTCGGCGGCGACGTCCACGCATTGGGCGAGCCCGGCGATGCCGGCGTTGCCGGGCGCCGCGTACAATTTCTCCAGCCGGGGCGATTTGGCGATGGCCCAGCAAAGGGCGTGTTCGCGGCCTCCCGATCCGACCACCAGCACCTTGGTCACTGTCACTTCCTTTGCCAGTCGCGATATTTTGTATCATACAGTCAGGCGATGGAGACCGAAACACCAACTCCGGACGGCGTCAACCTTCCCGTTCTCAGCGTCAGCGAGATTTCCCAGGCCCTCAAGCGCAGTGTCGAGGACGCTTTCTCCCGGGTTCGCGTGAAGGGCGAGATAACCGGCTTCAAGCGGGCGGCGTCGGGCCACCTCTATTTCTCCCTCAAGGACGAGGGCGCGGTCCTGGACGGGGTCTGTTGGCGCGGCACCCGGCTGGCGCTGGAGCCCGAGGACGGCATGGAGGTGATCGCCGGCGGGCGCCTCAGCACCTATGCCCCCCGGTCGCGCTATCAGATGGTGGTCGAATCCATGGAGCTGGCCGGCGCCGGCGCGCTGCTCAAGCTGTTGGACGAGCGAAAGAAGAAGCTGGCCCAGGAGGGATTGTTCGAGGCCGGGAGAAAGAAGCCCATCCCCTTCCTGCCCGAGGTCATCGGCGTGGTCACCTCGCCCACGGGCGCGGTGATCCGCGACATCCTGCACCGCCTGGGCGAGCGCTTCCCGCGCCGGGTCCTGCTGTGGCCGGTGCTGGTCCAGGGCGCCGACGCGGCGGAGCAGGTGGCCCGGGCCATCGAGGGCTTCAACCGCCTGCCCCCGACCGCCGCCGCCGATGCCCCCGTCAGGCCCGACGTGATCATCGTCGCCCGCGGCGGCGGCAGCCTGGAGGACCTCTGGGCCTTCAACGAGGAAAGGGTGGTGCGGGCGGCCCGGGCCAGCGAAATCCCCTTGATTTCGGCGGTGGGCCACGAAACGGACACCACCTTGATCGACCTCGCCGCCGATGTGCGGGCGCCGACCCCCAGCGCCGCCGCCGAGATGGCGGTGCCGGTCAGGATCGAGCTCCTGGCCCAGGTCCAGGATGACGGCTGGCGCATGCTCGGCGCCATGACCCGCTTGCTCGACGATGGGCGCACCCGCCTGGGCGGCCTGGCCCGGGGCTTGCCCGACCTGGCGCGCCTGACGGAAGAAGCGGCCCAGCGCCTCGCCGATTGGTGCGAGCGCCTGACCAACGGCCTGCGGGTGGGGCTGGAGCGGCGCCGGGCCGAGCTCGCCCGGCTGGCCGCCTCGCTCCCCGACCTGGGCCAGGACATCCGGCACGCGGCGGACCGCTTGAGTGGCCTGGTCCGTTCCCTGGTCCCCGCCGTGGGCGGTCTTTTGCGCGACCGCGGGGCCCGGCTCGGCCAGGCCATGGCCCTGCTCGAGAGCGCGTCGTACCAAAGGGTCCTGGAACGGGGTTTCGCCCTGGTCGGGGACGCATCCGGCCGGCCTTTGCGCTCCATCGGGGCCGTGGCCGTGGGCATGGACTTGAGCCTCCACTTCCATGACGGCGACGCAGGTGCCACGGTGAACCGGGTCTCCGGCGCCGGCGGCCGGCCCCTTCCCGCTCGGCGGAAGAAGACCGCCAAGCCGGCGCCTGGCGACGACGGACAGGGGTCCCTGCTCTGAGGGCGGCCTTGACCGTCGCGGCCCTGATCCTGCTGGCGCCGCCGCCGGCGGGGGTAATGTCTACGGAGGTCACGGTGGATACCATGGTGATGCTCATCAGCAGCCCGCCGATCAGACCCAAAAGCATCGCC
>JADFTO010000182.1 GCA_022560215.1 Pseudomonadota bacterium
CACCGAGGCGACGGTGAAGGTGCCGTTGTTGTTGATGGCGGGCATTCCGCCGACGGTGATCTTCATGCCCGCCCTCAGGTTGGCGAAGACATTCGCCACGGCGGCACCGCCGAAGGCATCCTTCACCTGTATGGTGTCGGTGCCGGCGGCGCCGACATCGGTGAAGGCGAGCTGGGTCACGGCCGTATACGAGAACCCCGTGCCCGTGATCTTGACGGCGGCGGTGTCGTTGGCGTTGGTGACCGTCTCGCCCGTGCCCGGCGCCGGCGACACGGTGAGGGTGGAGCCGTCGGCGGAAATGGCGTTGATGGAATAGGTGATGTTGTTGCCCGCGTCAGCGCCGGCCACGGTGATCGAATCCCCGACGGCCAGGCCCGGAACGCCGCTGAAGATGCCGCTCAGGGGGGCGGCCCCGCCGTTGGTCTTCACCTGGATGGTGCTGGCCGCGTTGTCGAGGATGACCTGGGTGCTGACCGCGTAATCGAAGAAGGTGTCGCCGGTATCGACCCCCTCGTCGGTGAGCTTATTCGACTCGACGGTGAGAATCTTGGCGTTTTCGTCCCTCGAGAGCACGGTATAGGTGCCGTCGTTTTCCGCCGTGCCGCTGACGGTGATGACTTCGCCGATCTTGACGCCGGCGAAGGAGCCGTCGATGGCCGCCGTGATGGTGTCGTTGGCGCGGCTGAAGGTGATGGTCCCGGTGTTGGCGTTGGTGAGAATGGTGCCGGTGGTGCCGGCGCCGTTGGCGACGTTGCTGGTGGACGTGATGTTGCCGTCGGCGGCGTTGACGGAACTCACGGCGAGGGTGAAGGCGACGCCCGGGACCTTGGCGGTGAGCTCGATGGTGCCGCTGCCGTCCGTGGCCGCGACCGCCCGGACGGGCGTGATGGCGGAATCGGTGCTGGCGTTGATCTTGTCGGCGATGGCCTTGGCGAGAAGGTCGTTGCTGGTCTCGTCGGCGGTCATGGTGAAAACCACGTCGACGCCGTTGATGGTGAGCGTATAGGTGTCGCCGGCCGACGTGGTGCCGCCGTGCAGCGCCGTTACCGTGTTCTTCTGGGTGGTGGCGCCGGCCTTGTCGGAGAGCTCGAATTGGGCGGCGGTGGCGGTCTCGGTGGTCAGCATCTCGGTGACGATTTCGATCTTGGTGTTGTCGGCCGATACGCTCTTGACCGTGTAGGTGCCGTCGTTGCTGCTGGTGCCCGAGACCGTGATCCTGGTCCCGGCCTTGACGTTGGAGAACATGGCCGACGTGGACTCGATGGTGCTGGTCTGGGTGCCGTCGTCCTGGCGGAAGATCAGGTGCTTGTTCTGGTCCACGAACAGGCCTTCTTCGTTGTTGGTGTCCTTGGAGATGGAGAAATCCGCCAGGTGGGCGTCCCTGGTCGTCGGGAAGTTGACGGTGACGCCGTCGTAGATGGACTGGAACGCGGCCAGGGTGGTGATGCCGAGATTGACCGGCCGGGTGTTGTTGCGCCCGCCGGCGAATAGAAACTGCCCGTTGACCTGGGTGTTGAGGTATTCCTCCATGTTCGTCAGCGAGCGGATGGCCCAGTCCTGGATGTCCTTGACCTGTTGCTTGGTCGCCGTGCCGCTTGCCGACATGTCCCCGAGCAGCGACTTGAAGTCGCGGATGGTGACGCGCATGGCCTCGACGGAGGTTTCCATGACGTCCAACTGAAGCCCGGTGGTGTCGTTGTTGCTGATGAATCTTTCCAGGACGCCCTGGGTGTTCTCCAGGTTGACCATGCGCTCGGAACCGAGCGCGATGCCGTCGTAGGTCTGGGACACCTTCCCCGACGACAGCTGGACCTGCGTTTCCTGCAGCCGGCGCTGGGTACTGAGCAGGATGTTGACCAGCTGGTTGTTGGCGGCGAGGCTCGCAATCCGGCTCATGGCGGCTTCCTCACCCGATCGCCCGGTCGAGGGCGTCGAACATGTTCTGGACGACGGTGATGATGCGGGCGGCGGCGATGTAGGCCTGCTCGAACAGGATGAGCTGGGACATCTCCTCGTCCAGGTTCACCCCGCGCACGTTGTCCGATTTCAGCTGCAGGCTGTCGGCGAGGGACTTCTGGAGCTCGCGGTTGATCTTGTTGGTGTTCGACAGGCTGGCGTTCCTGGCCAGGATCGACGAGGCGTACTCGCCGAAGGTGGTGGTGGTGTCGGAAAGCCCGCCCGCCTGTTTGAAGGCGACGGTGGAATTCAACTTCTCGGCCAGATCATTGATGACCGTGTCGTCGCCGACGCTCCGGAAATACTCGCCGGCGGCGCCGAGGTCGGCGTTCCATTGCATGGCCCCCCGGGACATCCGGGACGGCGTGGCGATGATGTCGCTGCGCACGGCAAGCACGCTGGCCACCCGGACGTCGGCCACGTGCATGCCCATGTCGGTGAGCAGGGTGTCGCCCGAGGCCTGGGTGAGCACGAGGTCGATTCCCTTGTCGTGGGATATTCTCAAGCGCACGCCGGAGCCGTCGGGGACCACCTTGGCGGTGACGTTGGTGACGTTGTTGGTGATCAGGGTGGCGATCGTGGAAAGGGAGCTGCCGGCGGCGATGGCAAGCGGACTGCCCGTGAGGACGCCGGTGGAGTCGTTGAAGGTAAGGGTCGCCGCCGTGGTCAGGAAGGCGCTCGCCAGCACGTCCGTCTGGTGGATGTTTTCGGGCAGCCCGTCGACGAAGAAATCGTTGAGGCCGAGGAAATACGAGAAGCCGCTGACGGTTTCGTCGATGCCGCCGCCGGGGGTGACGACCGCCGAGTTGTCGGCGCTGACGCCGTTGTTGGTCGCCGAGGCCGTGATGGTGAAGGTGGCGCCGGCGGTGTCCGCGGTAATGGTGATCTCGCCGTCGTTCGTCCCCGCCGCCGCGGTAACGACCGTGTTGATGGTGCCGTTGGCGTTGATGGCGGCGAACAGGCCGTTTCGGACGTCGGCCAGGGTCGTGTCGCCGCCGCCCACGGTGTAGGTGACCTTGGTGCCGTTGATGGTGACGCTGTAGGTGTCGCCGGTCTCGACCGTGCCGGCGATGGTGACCTGGGGGAGCCCGCCCGAATTGAAGCCGATGACCGCGTCCCCGCGGGCGCTGCCATCGGCCGACTCGGTCTCGTCGCGGAACGCCAGGTTGAGGCTGGGGGCGTTGAGCTCGATGGAGAACTTGCCGGCCGAATTGACCGACGCCGTGGCCGCCGACGCCCCGTTGGCGCGCAGCCAGTCCTGGAGCGTCGCCGCCACCTCCGTGATGGTCCAGGCGCCGTGGGAGTTTTGCGCGCCGCTGCCGTAGATGGCCGACGTCATGATGGTGTCCAGCGTGGTGGCGGCCTTCTGGTCGCCGTTCGAATCGAAAAGCGCGATGGTGACGTCGTCGGCGCCGTTGGTGGGATCCAGGGTCATGGTCTGGGTCGAGGGCGAGACGAAGGTGCGCGAGCCCGTCATGGATTGCATGCCGGGGTAGGGGGCGCCCGAGTTGTGGATTTGGTTGAAGGTGTCCCTGATCTGCGCCGCCATTTCGTCGATCTGGATTTGCAGGTCGGGGAGCACGCTGTCGCGGAGCTCGATCAGTCCCTTCAGTTGTCCCGACTTGATCTCGTTGGTGATGTCGTTGCCGGCGATCTCGGTGCCGACGAAGATGCCGCCGATGTTGCCCTCGTTGTGGCTGGAGGTGGCCGAGACGGTGCTCGCCGCCCTGTGCGTCAGGGTGGCGGGAATGTTGTCGACAAGGGTCCTGCCGTCGGAGGTGAAGACCACCACGTCCCCGTCGCCGCGCACGAAGTAGCGGATGTCGATGAGTTCCGCCAGCCTGTCGAGGGCCTGGTCGCGCTGGTCCTTGAGGTCCGTCACGTCGCGATTGGTGGCGGAGTTGCGCACCAGGGTGTCGTTGAACTCGCCGATCCGGGTGACCAGGGTGTTTATCTCGGTGACGATGTTGGCGATGGAATTGTCCGCCTGCTGGCGCAGTTCCTGGATCGTCGTGCTCATGGCCTGGAGCTTGAGGGTCGTGTTCTGCGCCTGGCGCAGGACTTCGCTCAGCTCCAGGGTCTTGTTGGGGGCGATGGCGAGGCTTTCCAGGGCCGCCGTGAAATCGGAAACGATGTGGCTGATGGAGGCGTTGTCGGCGGGGGCGCCGAACAGGTCCTGCAGGCGGTCGTAGAAGCTCCGCTGCACGTCCAGGGAACTGAAATTGCTCAGTTCAAGGCGCAGGCTCTTGAGCAGCCCCTCGTCGATCTGGCGGGTGAGTTCCGAAAGCTGGACGCCGGCCCCGGCGCCGTCCACCACCCGCTGTTCGAAATTGACGGTCTTGCGGGAATATCCCTTGGTGTTGACGTTGGCGATGTTGTTGGCGACCGCGTTCAGGGCCGCCTGGTTGACCAGGAGGCCGCTTTGCGCGGTGCGTAGGGCTTGGGTCAGGGAACTTGCCAAGGGATCCTCTCTCGGGCGTTACAGGGTCCGGTCGACGCTTATGGAGACGTTGCGGACGCCGCGGCGGCTGCTTTCCACGGCCCCTTTCGCCGAATAGGTGCCGGCCCCGGGGCGGCATGACTTGACCGCCTCGGCCACCGAATCCATGACCCGCCGGTTGGCCTCGATGGCGATCTTGAGGAGCCGCGCGTTCTCGTCGATCAGGCGGTTGACCTTGACTCCGATGCCCGCCAGGCGCTCGCGCAGGTCCGGGTCCACCTGGGCCAGGTCGTCCGCCTGCTCGGCCAGGCCCTCGACCCGGGACTCGAAAGCCCTGAGCAGGACGTTTTTCTCGGACAGGGTGTCGCCGAGCTCGGCCATGCGCCGGGCTCGCAAGGCCTGGTTTTCCCGCTCCAGCAGGGTCGCCAGGTGACCGGAGATGACGATCAGGTCGTCGACGCGCTTTTTGGCTTCCATGGCTATTGGGCCTCCTGGAGTATCAGAATTTCCTTCAGGACGGCGTCGGCTATACCGACGCCGCCGGCGCGGGCCATCGCCTTGCCGTACTCGTCCACCTGCAATGTCCGCCACATGTCTTCCGCCAGGCCCCCGCCGAAGGGCTCCTCGGTGCTCAAGTCGGCGAACAGGGGCTGCAGGAACTGGCCCAGGAAGAAGGCTTCGAAGTCCTCGGCGACCTGGTGGGCGCGTTCGACGTCGTGCGTCCGCTCCACCCTGGGCTGGGCCCTGGCGGCGAAGAAGGCGTTTTCGGCCTCGAGGGAAATGCCGGCCATTACATGACCTTGATTTCGGCCTGCAGGGCGCCCGCCGTCTTGATCGCCTGGAGAATGGTGATCATGTCGCGGGGGCCGATGCCGAGGGCGTTGAGGCCGTTGACCAGTTGTTGCAGGGTGACGCCATCATTGACGATGGTCAGCCGCATGTCTTCGCCTTCCTCCACCTCGATGTCGGTGCGCGCCACGGTGATGGTCTCGCCGACCTCGGCGAAGGGGCCGGGCTGGGAGACCTGCGCGGCCTCGGTGATGCGGATGGTGA
>JADFTO010000183.1 GCA_022560215.1 Pseudomonadota bacterium
TCCCGCCGGTGCTGCGCCATGACCGAGAAGGACAAGGCGGCCAGCGCCCTCTGGGGCGGGCGCTTCGATGCGGGGCCCTCCCGGGTGATGGAGGAGATCAACGCCTCGATCGACGTCGACAAGCGCCTTTACGCCCAGGACATCGCCGGCTCCAAGGCCCACGCGGCCATGCTGGTGGAGCGGGGCATTATATCGAAGGAGGACGGCGATGCCATCCTCGGCGGCCTGGACTCCATCCTGGCCGAGATCGAAGGCGGCCGTTTCGAGTTCAAGCGCGCCCTGGAGGACATCCACATGAACGTCGAGGCGCGCCTGGCCGAGCTGGTGGGCGAGGCCGCCGGCCGCCTGCATACGGCGCGCTCGCGCAACGACCAGGTGGCCACCGATTTCAAGATGTGGGTGCGCGACGCCCTGGACGGACTGGACCGGGACCTGAAGGGCCTGCAGGCGGTCCTCATCGTGAGGGCGGAGGCCGAGGCCGCCACCGTCATGCCCGGGCTGACGCATCTGCAGGCGGCGCAGCCGGTGACATTGGGCCATCACCTGCTGGCCTACGTGGAGATGTTCGGCCGCGACCGGGGCCGCGTCGCCGACTGCCGGCGGCGGCTCAACGAATGTCCGCTCGGCTCCGCCGCCCTGGCCGGCACGTCCTTTCCCATAGACCGGGAGATGACGGCCGCCGCCCTCGGCTTCGACCGGCCCATGGCCAATTCCATGGACGCCGTCTCGGACCGCGACTTCGCCTTGGAGTTCCTGGGCCTGGGCGCCATCCTCGCCGTGCACATGTCGCGCCTGGCCGAAGAGCTGGTGCTCTGGTGCTCGGACCGCTTCGCCTTCGTCCGCTTGCCGGACCGCCTGAGCACCGGCTCCTCGATCATGCCCCAGAAGCGCAACCCGGACGCCGCCGAGCTGGTGCGCGCCAAGGCGGGCCGCGTGATCGGGGCGCTGGTGACGCTGCTGGCCGTCTTGAAGGGGCTGCCGCTGGCCTACGCCAAGGACCTGCAGGAGGACAAGGAACCCCTCTTCGACGCCGAGCGGGCGCTCACCTTGTCGGTCGCCGCCATGACCGCCATGATGAGCGAGGCGGCGTTCGACGCCGGGCGCATGAAGGCCGCCGCGGCCGAAGGCCACGCCACGGCGACCGATCTCGCCGACTGGCTGGTCAGGGTCGCCGGCCTGCCCTTCCGCGCCGCCCACGCCGTCGCCGGGCGGCTGGTCAAGCTGGCCGACGACAGGGGCTGCGCCCTGGACGAGCTGGACCTGGAGGTCATGCAGGCGGAAGAGCCCGCCATCACCGCCGACGTGTTCGGCGTGCTGGGGGTGGACAATTCGGTGAAGAGCCGGACCAGCGCCGGGGGCACCGCACCCGAAAACGTGCTTGGGGCGGCCGGGGATGCAAGGAAGAGGTTTCTGGGCTAGTATCCGGCCTTGGAGGATGACATGATCAGGAACCTTCTCGTCATCGCCCTGATCCTCGGCCTGGTGGCGCCGATCGCCGCCTGCGGCCGCAAGTCGGCCCCCCAGGCGCCGCCCGGGACCGAGTATCCGAGGCAGTATCCCCACCGGTAAGGTCACGTCATGGACCACTTTCTATACCGGGAGGGCCGGCTGGCGGCCGAAGAGGTGCCCATCGAGCGCATCGCCGAGGCGTTGGGCACGCCCTTTTACTGTTACGCGGTGGCGACCATCGAACGCAATTTCCGCGTCTTTTCCGGGGCCTTCGGCGACACCGATCCCCTGATCTGCTACGCGGTGAAGGCCAACTCGAACATCGCCGTCATCGCCACCCTGGCGCGACTCGGCGCCGGCGCCGACGTGGTCAGCGGGGGCGAACTCAAGCGGGCCCTGGCGGCGGGGGTTCCCGCGTCACGCATCGTCTTTTCCGGGATCGGCAAGACATCCGACGAGATGGCCGCCGCCCTGAAGGCCGGAATCCTGCAGATCAACGTGGAATCGGAAAGCGAACTGGACGATTTGGCCGCCGTCGCCGGCGAACTGGGCAGGACCGCCCCCGTCGCCATCCGCGTCAACCCGGACGTGGACGCCCGCACCCACGACAAGATCACCACGGGCAAGGCCGAGAACAAGTTCGGCATCGATTGGCCCCGGGCGCGGGCCGCCTTCGCCCGGGCCGCCGAAATTCCAGCGCTCAAACCCGTCGGGCTCGCCGTGCACATCGGGTCCCAGGTGACGGAATCGGGCCCCTTCCGGGACGCGTTTGCTCGCCTGGCCGGCATGGCCGCCCAGCTCAGGGCCGACGGGCTTGGCGTCGAGAGCCTGGATCTCGGCGGCGGGCTCGGCATTCCCTACGGGGACGACCCCGTGCTGTCGCCGGCCGAGTACGCCGCCGCCGTCGCCTCGGCTTTGGGCGATCTGGACTGCCGGCTGATCCTCGAGCCGGGACGGGTCATCGTCGGCAACGCGGGAGTCCTGGTCACCCGGGTGCTCTCGGTCAAGGAGGGGATAAGCCGCACCTTCTGCGTCGTCGACGCGGCCATGAACGACCTGTTGCGGCCCACCCTCTACGGCGCCCGGCACGCCATCGTCCCGGTCGTCGAGGCCGCCGCCGGCGCCGTCCCTAAGGAGATGGAGGTGGTCGGCCCCGTTTGCGAGACCGGAGACACCTTCGGCGTGGTCCCCTTGCCGCCGGCCCTGAAGCCCGGCGACCTGCTGGCCATCCGCACCGCCGGCGCCTATGGCGCCGTCCAGTCGTCCACCTACAACGCCCGGCCCCTGATCCCGGAGGTCCTGGTCCAGGGTGCGGACTTCGCCGTCGTGCGCGAGCGCATCACCGTCGACGACATGCTGGCCCGGGAGCCCCTTCCCCCGTGGCTGGGCCTCAGGGCGGTCGAGGTGACGGGCACGTGAACAGGCCCCGTTTCCGGCTCCTGCTGGGCCTGGCCCGGGCCGCCGTGTTCTGGGAACGGCTGTGGCCGCTGCTGTGGCCGTCCGTGGCCGTGGTCGGTCTGTTCCTGGGCCTGGCGCTCCTCGATTGGCTGCCCATGCTTCCGGGCTGGCTGCACGGGCTGGTGCTCGTCGGCTTCGGCATCGCCATCGCGGCGGCCGCCCGCCTGGCGGCGAAGGGCTTCGGCGCCGTCGCCCGGGGCCAGGCCAGCCATCGCCTGGAGCGTGACAGCGGCTTACACCACCGCCCCCTGGTGGCCCTGAAGGACCGTCTCGCCGCCGGCGACGAGACCCTGTGGCGGACCCATCTCGAGCGCGTGTCCCGAACGTTAAGTGATCTCAGGCTGCGCCTCCCCGCCCCCGGCCTCGCCCGGCACGACCCCTATGGGCTGAGGGCCGCGGTCCTGCTTTTCGTGGTGATCGCGCTGGCCGCCGGCAGCGGAGACGCGGGCGGGCGCCTGGAAAGGGCCCTGATTCCGGCCCTCGGCGTCACCGCCCCCGGCCCCTTCAGCGTCGATGTGTGGATCACCCCGCCGGCCTACACCAGGCTGGCGCCGATGTTCCTGGAGCGCACGGCGGCGGCGGCGCCGGTGGAGGTCCCCGTGGGCAGCGCCGTCCTCGTCCAGGTCGGCGGCCTCCAGGACGCCCCGACGCTCGTCATCGGCGGGCGGCAGACCGGGTTCTCGGCCCTCGGCCCGGGCGGCCACAGGGCGGAAGCCACCATCGAGGAAGGCGAGCGGCTGGCGGTCGAGCTCGATGGCCGCGAACTGGCCGCCTGGCCCCTCAAGGTTGTCCCCGACGGGAAGCCTACCGTTGAATTCACGGCCCCGCCGGCGCGCGTGGGCAGGGCGCATCTGCGCCTCGCTTACGAGGCCAGCGACGATTACGGGCTGGCCGAGGCGGCGGCGATCATCCAACGGGCCGATGGACGCCAGACGCCGGGCGGCTCCAGCCAAATCCTTCTCGAGCTTCCCCTTACCGAGCCCGGCGCGACGAGGGTCGAGGACAGCACCGTCCAGGACCTGACCGCCCATCCCTGGGCGGGACTGCCGGTGCTCGTCAAGTTGCGGGTCAAGGACGGGCGCGGACAGACGGGCGAGAGCGATGTCGTCGGCCTGGTTCTGCCCGAGCGCATCTTCAACCACCCCGTGGCGCGGGCCATCGTGGACGAGCGCAAGAAACTGTCCTCGCCCTCGCCCGTGGTCGTGGCCAAGGTGATTCTCGCCCTCGACGAGATCGCCCGCAAGCCCCGCCATTTTGACGACGATACCGTCGTCTTCCTGAGCCTCGGCGTGGCCCGCGCGCGGCTCATGCGGGACAAGGGAGACGGAGCCATTCCCTCGGTGCAGCAATTGCTTTGGAACACGGCGCTGCGCATAGAGGACGGCGAGCTTTCCATAGCCGACCGGGAACTGAGGCGGATTCAGGAGAGCCTGATGAGGGCCATGAAAAAGAACCCTGACAGGGCCAAGATGGAAAAGCTCATGAATGAGCTCCAGCGGGCGCTGGACAAGTACCTGGCCGCCCTCGGCGAGCAGTTGGAGAAGGAAGGCATGCTCCAAATCCCCCTGGACCCGTCAATGCTCACCATCAGTAGCGACGAGCTCAGGCGACTCCTGGAGAAGGCGAGGGAACTGGCCCGCACCGGGGCCATGGACGCCGCCCGCCGGTTGCTGGCCGAGTTCCGGCGGCTGCTCAACGAGCTCCGCGCGGGCTTGCGCTCCGGCGGCAAGCAGATGGCCGAGGCGCGCCGGCTCATGGACGGGCTGCGCGCCCTCACCGGGCGTCAGCAGGGGCTCCTGGACAAGACCTTCCGGCGCTTGCAGGAAGGGCAGGGCGACAAGCCCGGGCAAGGAGAGCCCAAGGCGGGCCAGGAGGGCGGGGAGCAGGACGGGCTGCGCCGCGATCTGGGAAAATTGATGTTGAATTTCGACCAGGTGCTGGGGGGCATCCCCCAATCCCTGGGCAAGGCCGAGCGCGCCATGCGGGACGCGGCGAAGGCCCTCGACCAGGAGCGGCTGAAAGACGCGGAAAAGGCCCAGACGGAAGCCCTGGAACAGCTTCGCCAGGGCGTCAAGAACGCCGCCCGCATGATGGTCCAGAGGCTGGGCGGCCTCATGGGCCAAGTCAGGCCGGGCAGGAAGCCCGATCCCTTCGGACGGCTGCCCGGCGTCGGCGCGGACATCACCGGCCCGGTCAAGATTCCCGACCGCATGGACATTCTCCGCGCCCGGGAGATCCTGCAGGAACTCCGCCACCGGGCCGGCGAGCGCCAACGCCCGAAGCCGGAACTGGACTACATCGAAAGACTGCTGAAGAGGTTCTAGGGTCTGTGGACATTTAGGGTTCCCTTTTTGATGCGGATGTGATTCAAGCTTCCTTTTGAGGAGGTTTGTCATGCGCGAGGAGCGTTTTGTTATCAGCGATCGAAGCTGGGATGCGATTGAACCTTTGGTTCCCGGCACGGCGCGGGACCGTGGCGTGACGGCGAAGAATACCCGTCTGTTTTTGGAAGCCGTTCTGTGGCGTGTCCGCGTGGGA
>JADFTO010000014.1 GCA_022560215.1 Pseudomonadota bacterium
CGTGTCACCCGCTCGGTAGAACCCGGTGGTGGCCGTGCCGAAGGTTTGGATGGTCAGCACGTCTTCCTTGTTGAGGACGGTGTCGCCGCCGACGCTCACGGTCAGCACGTTGGTGCCGTAAGTGAACAGCAGGCTGTCGGCCGTGGTGTAGGTGAAGTTGCCGCCCTCGTAGGTGAGGGTGATAGTCGCGGTGAAGTGGCCCACCCTGAAGTTGTTGGCGTCAGTGCCAGTCCCGGCCACGAAATTGATGGAGTTCGTACCCACCGTCGCGGTGGCCACGTCGCCGTCGAACTGGCCGGTGAAGGCCACGGTCTGGCCGATGGAGAGACCCGCGGTGCCCACGGTGATGTCCGTGGAGGCGATGTTGAGCACGCTCGCCGACTTCTCGCTGAACTCGATGGTCAGGGTGGTCCCGGTGCCGTTGATCAGGTTGGTGCCCTGGAAGGTGGCGTCGGCGGCCAGGTTGTTGATCTGCGTCCTGAGATCGTTGAACTGGGTGATCAGGTTCGACATCTGCGAGGCTTCGGCGGACTTCATGGAGTTGGCGACACCCTTGATCTGGCGGACCAGGGTCTCGATGCTGTCGACCCCGTCCAGGGCCGCCGTCACGGCGCTGATGCCCTGGTCGATGCCGTCCTTCTTCTCGTTGAAGTCGAAGGCCCGGTCGTTCAGGCTCTTGGCTTGGAAGAAGGACACCGGATCGTCCACGGGACCGGCGACCCTCAGGCCCGAGGCCAAGCGGCCCTGGGTGCGGTCAATGAGTTTGGTGGTGCTTTGAAGGGACAGCAGGCTAGAGCGCACTGCCGCGGAGAGCGTTACTTGTTCAGCCATGGTTCACTCCATTCTAGAGTTAACAGGTTTCTTCCTCGAAGCGCTTCTCGCTTCCGGAGGTATTCTCACCTCGGTTGCGATGGTAGCTCAATCTTCAATCCGGGTAAAGGCCAAATTGGAAATTTTTCTCTTGGGAGAGGGAAAATTCAACGGGCGCCCCCCGCCTATCGCCCTGATCTCTAAGCCCCGGCCCCTTCCAGCAAACCCTCGGAAATCTGAAGATTGACGTTGATCAGGGTGTCGATGGTCTGGTCGGATAGTCCTTCGGCGCTGTCGAAAGTCTTCTCGGCGACAAACTTGCTCAGTTTGGTTAAATTTTCCTTTATCTCGTCGGAAAAGCCGCTGTTTTTCTGCATGGCCATGGTGCGGATGGCCACCCAGACCTCGAGGTTTTCGTTGAGGGCCGTAACCATCTGCGAGGAGTCATTGACACGATTCTCGCGGGCCTGATCGATCGCTATGGCGCAACGGGAAAGCTGAAAGGCCTGTTCCTCGGCCAGGGTCAATTCCCGTGCGGCCGCTTCTTGTGCCATGGTCGTATCCTTCCTGTTGGAATCTGATCGTGTGAGTGTGGGCATCTCCCGAAACTCCGTCATTGGAGGGGGAACGTCAACCACATTGCACCGCCCGGTAGGCGAAAAAAACGACTCGTTTTCGCGGGCGCGCGTTTGGGACATGCCGGGCACGCTAATCCAGGAATCTTAAGGAACCGTCAAGGGGAGACGAAAGCGAAATTCCTGCCCCGCCCTCCTTAAGCCGACCACCGGATTCGGCCCATGAGCGAGACTGTCATGGGGTGTCGGTAAAGACCAGGAGCCTTTGGTATTCCTGCCTCGTGTTCCGCTGGATGTCGTAGATGTTGTAATAGGTGCCGTCGGGAAAAACCGAATAAAAGCATACAAAATTCGGCACCTCACACAACATGGTCGTTTCCCGCCTGGACATCCATCATTCGAGTCATAAAATGTTAACGGCGGTTGGCTAGCGTGTCGCTCAAGCCCAACCACCTGCAATGCGGGCCGGGACGGCCGGCCACGGGGCCTTCGGGCGGGGGTTTCATCCATGTTTAACGGCAAGAACATCCTGATCACCGGCGGCACCGGATCATTCGGCCGGCAGTTCGCCGATGTGCTGCGCCATACTTCATCGGCGCCATGAGCAACGTCGTCCCGGTGGAATTGAACCTCAAGGTGGGGGACGAGGTTCATTCGCTGCGCTACCGCTTCGACCTGGACAAGTTTTCCCAGAACATCTTCCACGGTTTCCTCTCCAAGGGGCGCCTGTACGAGCCGGATTTGAGCATGTTCGTCATCAGGGTCCTGAAAAAAGGGGACGTGTTCGTCGATGTCGGCGCCCATGTCGGGGTCTTTTCCATCCTGGCCTCGAAGCTGGCCGGCCCCGACGGGCAAGTCATCGCGGTGGAGGCGGAACGCGATAACGTGGACGACTTGATGGGTCACGTGGAATTGAACGGTTGCCGGAACATCACGGTCAGGAACGCCGTGTTGAGTGACAGCCCCGGGCCCACGACCTTCTACACCAACGCCGACAACGACGGGGGCCATTGCCTTTGGGACCCGGGCAGACATGCCTTCAACAGGAAAAGCGCCGCCAACCCGGAACCCAGGACCGTGGAGGCGGAAACCCTGGACTCGATCATCGGCGAGCTCAAGCCGCCGGCCATCAAGATACTCAAGATGGACACCGAAGGCGCCGAGCACCTGATCGTCAAGGGGGGGCTGGAAACCATCGAGTCCTATCGCATCCCCTTCATCCTCAGCGAGATGAACGATTTCGGCCTCCAGCAGTTGGGCTCCTCCCAGCAGGCCTACCGCTCGGCCATGAAGGAGATCGGCTACGACACGTTTCTCATGGACGACCAGGGGGGCTTTCCCAAGCTGTTGCCCTTGAGCGTCCCGATCCAGACCAGGATGGTCATCAACGTCCTTTATTCGACCGTGGACAGTCTGGCGCCCTACTGGGACGCCGAAAGGATTCCCTGGCCTGGAGCGGATGGGCCCCCCGGTCAGCCATGACGGCCGCTTGAGGGGCCGCCGCCCGGGCGGGAGTCATTCGTCGGGCATGGTTTCCTACTTTCCGCGGCGGCGTGCGAAAAGGCCCCACAGGACCGCCAGCACCAGGGGCGCGCCCCAGAACACCCAGGGATCGTAAAAGAGCTCGGAAACTGTCTCCAACATGGACGCCCTCAACGGTTCCATGAGAGCCGCGGGAAGAACGCCCCCACCCTTTGCCTGTAGAGCAGATACTCGTCGCCGAAGACCCTGCCCAGGCGCCTGTCCTCGAAATAGCCTCCGATAAACATGTAGGCGGCGTACATGGCGGCATAGATGATGTTGTTGGTCGATGGCCCGCTGGTGAGCAGGAACCACAATCCCGCCGCCATCATGGGATGGCGCACCCAGCGGTAGACGCCGGTGACGACCAGCCGGTGGGTGCCGAACAGCTCCAGGGGAGGAACGTCGGATTGCCCGAGGATCAGGCACAGGCCCCGCCATGCCTGCTTGAAGCCGAGGAATTCCAGGTAATCGCTTTGCAGGAAGGCGGCGTAGATGACGGCGATGGAGCCGAGATGGACAAGCGTGAGCAGGGCCCAAAGCCAGTCCGGATAGACGACCAGCCACGCATCGAGGTCCGGATTGCGGTTCCAATGGAGGGCGGCGACCCCCCAGTAAAGGGCGGCGAAGCTGAGCCCGCAGTAGACCAAGCGCCAGAAATGATCGACGAAGAAGGCGCCCGCCGCCTTGGCCAGGGCCTGCTTGAAGGGCTCCTGGGCGGCCGCCGAATGCAACAGGCCGAAGACGGCGAAGGCGGCCAGCGACGGCCCGTAGGACTCGATTAAGGCCGTCACTGCCTCATTCGCGCCTCGTAGGCCTCGATCTTCTTCAGGCCGTCGAATTCATGGCCTGCACGGCTTTGCCGTAGGGGGCCGCCGCCGGTTTGCGAGACGTACTGGTGGTGCCCGCCGCCAGCGCC
The DNA here is from genome assembly GCA_022560215.1 of Pseudomonadota bacterium. GTDB lineage: Bacteria > Pseudomonadota > Alphaproteobacteria > Rhodospirillales > 2-02-FULL-58-16 > JADFTO01. Next base: position 3,826 of record JADFTO010000014.1, read on the forward strand.
GCCGATGTCGAGACGCCGAGGATCACCAACGAGGGGATGAGAGATTCGCCTGACATGATTTCCATCCTTCCCGGCGAAGGGCCGGAGGCCCGGAATCCTGCCTCCGCCATGTACGTTCAAGGAGTGAATAAATCCGCGCCCTCGAAAATGAGCCCAAATCCCGGCCAAGGCAAGGGCCTCGCGGAGAGGTGATCCCGGGCATCCGACTCCTCAGTCATAAATTGTTAACGGCGATTGGCTAGCTTGTTGGTCGAGCCCAACCATCTGCAATGCGGCCGGGGCGGGGGTCATCCATGTTTAACGGCAAGAACATCCTGATCACCGGCGGCACCGGATCATTCGGCCGGCAGTTCGTCGATGTGCTGTTGAAGGAATTCCGCCCCCGCCGGGTGGTGGTCTATTCCCGCGACGAATACAAGCAGTTCGAGATGGCCCAGGTCTATGGGGCCGATTGCATGCGCTACTTCATCGGCGACGTGCGCGACGCGAGCCGCCTGGAGATGGCCATGCGCGAGGTGGATTACGTGGTCCACGCGGCCGCCCTCAAGCAGGTGCCGACGGCGGAATACAATCCCTTCGAGTGCATCCACACCAACGTGCTTGGCGCCGAGAACGTGGTCCGCGCCGCCATCAACATGGGCGTCAAGCGGGTGGTGGCGCTGTCCACCGACAAGGCGGCCAACCCCATCAACCTCTATGGCGCTTCCAAGCTTGCCTCGGACAAGATCTTCGTCGCCGCCAACAACCTCAGCGGCACCGTCGGCACCCGCTTCTCGGCGGTGCGCTACGGCAACGTGGTCGGCTCCAGGGGCAGCGTGATCCCGGTGTTCCGGCGCCTGATCGACGAGGGGGCCGAGTCCCTGCCCATCACCGATCCCCGCATGACCCGGTTCTGGATCACCCTGGATAAGGGCGTGCGCTTCGTGATCTCGTGCTTCAACATGATGAAGGGGGGCGAGATCTTCGTGCCCAAGATTCCCAGCATGAAGATGGTGGACCTGGCCCGCGCCATGGCCCCCGACCTGCCCCACGAGATCATCGGCATCCGTCCCGGCGAGAAGCTCCACGAGATGATGGTGACCGAGGACAACGCCCGCAACACCATCGAGCTCAAGGACCGCTACATCATCGAGCCGGCCTTCACCTGGTGGACCCGCGATCCCTACCTGGAATTCGCCGCCGAGCCGGTGGCCGAGGACTTCCGCTACTCCAGCGACAGCAACTCAGAATGGCTGAAACCCGAGCAACTGCGGGAAATGATCGGGGACGACGCCGACTGAGTCCGGAATATAACACAGTTATGTGATTTTTTAGTTGACGATCACATTTTCGTGTGATCACCATGGGCTCTTGGGAAACCTGGACCGAACCATTTTGCGCATCCGCGCCTTCGCCGGCCGCCGGGGGTTGAGCAAGTCCCGCTACGCCCTGAAGGCGGGCCTGACCGTGAACGCGCTCCGGGGCATGGACTCGCCTGACTGGAACCCGACGGCGGAAACCCTGCGCAAGCTGGAAGAGATCATCCCCGGCGAGTTCGAGGCCGACGCCTTCCTGCCCTACGCCAGGCAATCCATCGACGACGACGACGTGGCCGCCGTCGCCGACGTGCTGCGCGGCGATTTCCTGACCACCGGGCCCGCCGTCAAGGCCTTCGAGGACGCCGTCGCCGCCCGGGTCGGGGCCCGCTTCGCGGTCTGCTGCTCGAGCGGCACCGCCGCCCTCCACCTGGCGGCCCTGGCCTCGGGCCTGGGCCCGGGGGACCGGGTGGTGGTGCCGGCCGTGACCTTTCTGGCCACCGCCAACGCCGCCCGCTTCGTCGGTTCGGAAGTGGTGTTCGCCGACGTGGACGCCGATTCGGGCCTTCTCACGGCGGACTCATTCACCGCCGCCCTCGACCAAGAGCCGGACGTGAAGGCGGTGTTCCCCGTTCATCTCGGCGGCCAGCCGGCGCCCATGGAGGACATCGCCGCCATCGCCGGGAAGCGCGGCATCGCCGTCATCGAGGACGCCTGCCACGCCCTCGGGTCCACCTATGAATTGGCCGGCGGCGGGGCGGCGGAAGTGGGCGCCTGCCGGCACAGCCTGATGGCCGCCTTCTCCTTCCACCCGGTGAAGACCATCGCCATGGGGGAAGGCGGCATGGTCACCACCAATGACGAGGCCGTCTGCGGCCGCCTCATGGAGGCGCGCAACCACGGCATGATCCATGATGCGGACGCCTTCGAGAACGCCGATCTCGCCTTCGAGGGCGGCGCCGCCAACCCCTGGTACTACGAAATGCACCGGGTCGGCTTCAACTACAGGTGCAGCGACATCCACGCGGCCCTCGGCCTCAGCCAGATGGGGAAGCTCGAGCGTTTCGTCCGCCGCCGCCGCGCCCTGGTGGAGCGCTACGACCGGATGCTCGAGCCCATGGCCCCCCTGGTCCGGCCCCTCGGCCGCCGCCCCGGGACGGACCCCGCCTGGCACCTTTACGTGGCCCTGATCGACTTCGCCCGGGCCGGGATCTCCCGAGGCCGGCTCATGGAAAGCCTGCGCGCCGATGGGATCGGCACCCAGGTCCACTACATTCCCGTCCACCAGCAGCCCTATTACCGGCGGCGCTACGGCCCCCGCACGCTCCCCGGGGCGGACCGCTACTACGCCCGCGCCCTCAGCCTGCCCCTGTTCCCGGCCATGAGCGATGGCGACGTGGACCGGGTGGTGGGGGCGCTCGACCGGGCCCTCGGCGACGCCGGCGCGCCCTCGGCGAAGGCTGAGGGTATGACGGGGAGGGTGCGGCCATGAAGATCGGCGTCCTCGGCCTCGGGTCCATCGGGCTCCGCCATGCCCGGAGCCTGCTCGGGGCCGGCCTGGCGGTCAAGGGATTCGATCCCTCGCCGGAGAGCGGGGCGGCCCTGGCGGATTTGGGCGGGCTCCCCGTCGAATCGCGCGCCGCCGCCTTGGACGGGGCCGACGGCGTGGTGATCGCCACGCCCCCGGCCCGGCATATCGAGGACCTTGAATGCGCCGTCGAGGCGGGCAAGCATGTGTTCGTGGAAAAGCCCATAGGCCATCGCCTGGACGGTATTGAAGACATCCTGCGCGCCGCCGATGCGGGCGGTCTTGCCGTGTTCGCCGGGCTCAACCTTCGCTTCCACCCCGTCATCAAGGCGGCGATTTCCCTCCTCGATACGGGCCGCTTGGGGACGCCGCTCTGGGCCCGCCTGCTCGCCGCCTCCTACCTTCCGGACTGGCGTCCCGGCCAGGACTACCGCCAGGGCTACGCCGCCGATCCCGCCAGCGGCGGCGCGCTCTTCGACTTCATCCATGAATTCGACCTGGCGGTTCACCTTCTCGGTCCCGCCCGGGTGGCGGCGGCGGCGGCCCGGCGCACCGGGGTCCTCGATATCCCGTCAGAGGATTGCGCCGACGTCCTGCTCGGCCACGCCTCAGGCGCGCATTCCGCCATCCATGTGGACTACGTCACCAGGCCCAGGCGGCGGCGCATTGAGATCGCGGGCGAGGGCGGCATCATGGAGCTGGACCTGGAGGCTTGCCGCCTGGTGCTGCTCGACAGGGAGGGGATGGAGACCTCGGCGCAATCCTTTCCAAGGGACACCGACGGCATGTATGCCGAGGAGATGCGCGCCTTCCTCTCCTGCATGCGCGACGGCGCGGCGCCGCCCTGCGACGGCTGGCAGGCCCTCGAGGTCTTGCGCCTGGTGATCGAGGCCAGGCGCTTGAGCGGGTTGCCCGAGGCATGAAGGTGGTCGCAATCATACAGGCCCGCATGGGCTCGACCCGGCTTCCGGGCAAGGTCCTGGCCGATCTCGGCGGGCGTCCGGCCCTGGCCTGGACGGTGCGGGCGGCCGGCGCCGTTCCCGGCATTGACCGGGCCGTGGTCGCAACCTCGGAGGCCGCCGCCGACGACGCCGTCGCCAAATGGTGCGAAGGCGCCGGCGTCCCCTGCCACCGGGGACCGGAGGACGACGTGCTCGCCCGCTATCACATGGCCGCCCGGGCCGAGGGGGCGGAGACCATCATGCGCCTCACCGCCGACTGTCCTTTGTTGGATCCGATGGTGTGCGGCGAAGTCCTGATGCTGCTCGAGCGCGAGGGCGCCGATTACGCCAGCAACGTCGATCCCCGGTCCTGGCCCGACGGCCTGGATTGCGAGGTGTTCACCGCCGCCGCCCTGGACGCCGCCGCCGCCGAGGCGGAAAGCCCGATGGAGCGCGAGCACGTGACGCCGTTCATCCAGAACCGCCGCCACCGGTTCCGCATCCTCAACGTCACCTGTCCGGTGCCCGGCCTGGCCAGCGAGCGCTGGACCCTGGACACGCCCGAGGACCTGGAGTTCCTCGCCCAAGTGATCGCCCGCCTGCCCACTGGGGACACGCCGCCGTCCTATATGGACGTGGTCAGGGTGCTCGACGCCGAGCCCGAATTGCGCGACATCAACGGGGGCGCGCCGGCCCAGGACTACGGCGTTCCCGGCGGCGACATCGCCGGTTTCGGCCACGAACGATCCCAGGCCCTGCTGGAGCGGGCGGAGAAGGCCATCCCCCTTGGCTCCCAGACCTTCTCCAAGAGCCACATCCAGTTCCCGCCGGGAAGCTCGCCGCTCTTCCTCACCCACGGCGAGGGGGCCCGCGTCTGGGACGTGGACGGCAACGAATACGTGGACCTGATATGCGGCCTGCTGCCCGTGGTGCTCGGCTACCGGGACCCGGACGTGGACCTGGCCATCCGCCGCCAGTTGGACAGCGGCATCAGCTTCAGCCTGGCGACGGCGCTGGAGGCCGAGCTGGCGGAACGCTTGGCGGAAATCATCCCCTGCGCCGAGAAGACGCGCTTCGCCAAGAACGGAACCGACGCCACCTCGGCGGCGGTGCGCCTGGCCCGCGCCCATACGGGCCGCGAAAGGGTCGCCGTCTGCGGCTATCACGGCTGGCAGGACTGGTACATCGGCACCACGTCCCGCAACAAGGGGGTTCCAGGCGCCGTCAGGGAGCTCAGCCACGCCTTCCCCTACAACGACCTGGAAGCCCTGGACAGGCTGCTCGCGTCCCACGGGTCCGAGTTCGCGGCCGTGGTCATGGAGCCCATGAATACGATGGAGCCCGGGCCCGGGTATCTCTCCGGCGTGCTCGACCTGGCGCGGCGTCACGGCGCGCTCCTGGTCTTCGACGAAATCATCACCGGGTTCCGCTTTGCGCTGGGCGGCGCCCAGGAATTGTTCGGCGTGACCCCGGACCTGGCCTGTTTCGGCAAGGCCATGGGCAACGGCATGCCCATCTCGGCCGTCACCGGGCGCGCCGACGTCATGGCCGAGATGGAGGAGATTTTCTTCTCGGCCACCTTCGGCGGCGAGACCCTGTCCCTGGCCGCGGCCATCGCGGTCATCGACAAGATGCGCAGCGAGCCGGTGATCGAGACCCTGTGGCGGAACGGCGCCCGCCTGGCCGAAGGCGTCTTGGACCGCAGCCGCCGCCACGGGCTGGACGACGTGGTCTCCATCGCCGGCCGGGCGCCCTGGACTTTCGTCCAGTTCGCCGACCACGAGGCCGCCGGCCGGGACGCCATCAAGACCTTTTTCATGGCCGAGATGATCGCCGGCGGCGTCCTCGTCCAGCACAGCCACAACGTCTGCTACGCCCTCACCGAGACGGACATCGACCACGTGCTGGCGGTGTACGAACGCGCATTCGCCTCCCTGGCGGAGCGCCTGGAGGCGGGCGGCCTGGAAGAGCAGATGGGCAACGCCGTGATCCGGCCCATCTTCGAGGTGCGCTGAGATGCATGCCGTCTTCCGCGCCGATGCGTCGCCCGCCATCGGCGGCGGCCACGTGATGCGCTGCCTGACCCTGGCCGGGGCGCTCACCGAGGCGGGCTGGACCTGCGCCTTCGCCGCCCGCCCGGGGACCGTGGACGCGGTGCCGGCCCTGGCCCGGTGGGGGAACGACGTCGTTACCTTGGAAGGGGGCGCGGACGATGAGCCCGGGGCCATGAAGCGGCTCTGGCCCGAGGGCGCCGATTGGCTGATCGTCGATCACTACGGCCTGGACGCCGCCTTTGAGGCGGCATGCAGGCCGTGGGCCAGGAAGGTCATGGTCATCGACGACCTGGCGGACCGCCCCCACGACTGCGAGGTGCTGCTGGACCAGAACTTAGGCAGGGGGAACGCCGATTATTCGGCCCTGGTGCCGAAGGGGTGCGGGATGCTGCTGGGGCCTCACTTCGCGCTTCTCCGCTCCCAGTTCGGGGCCGCCCGCTCAAGCGCCCTCGAGCGCCGGGCAAACGGCGGGGAGTTAAGCCGGATCATGGTCAGCATGGGAGCCACCGACCCTAACGGCGTGACGGTGAAGGTCCTGGAAGGCATCGGCTTCTCAGGCGTCGGCGCCGCCATCGACGTGGTGGCACCTGCCGACGCGCGCGGCGATGTGGAAAAGGCGGCCCATGGCCTCCCCCTGCGGGTCCATTCGGACGTGGCCGACATGGCCGCCCTCATGAGCCGGGCGGACTTAGCCGTCGGCGGCGCCGGGTCCACGTCCTGGGAGCGCTGCTGCCTGGGCCTGCCCAGCCTGCTCATCGTCACCGCCGACAACCAGCGCGCCATCGCGGACGAACTGGAAAGCGCGGGCGCGGCGCGGGTCCTGGGATGGCACGGGGACGTGGACCCGGGGCGCATCTCCCGGGCGCTGGCGGATATCTCGGCCGACGGCGACGGGCGCCGGCGCATGGGGGAGGCGGCGGCGCGGCTCTGCGACGGCCAGGGGAGCCATCGAATCCGGGAGCGCCTTTCATGAAAGATGAATGGTGGGCCAAGCCCCGCCGCGTCTCCGTGGTGGTGGACAACGAGAGCTGGATTCTCGGCCACGCCCAGGATCTGGCGGAGGCCCTGAACAGGGCCGGCGACCGGGCGGCTCTCTGCCGCGATCATGCCGACATCGGCGAAGGCGCGGTGGCTTTCTTCCTCGGCTGCGTCCATATCGCGGGACCGCGGGTGCTGGCGCTCAACCGCCGCAACCTGGTGGTCCATGCGAGCGACCTGCCCAGGGGCCGGGGCTTCTCCCCCCTCACCTGGCAGATCCTGGAGGGGCGGGACCGGATTGAGGTGTGCCTGTTCGAAGCCGTGGCCGAGGCCGACGCCGGCCCCGTCGTCTACCGCGACCATCTCGACTTCGAGGGCCATGAGCTGATCGGCGAGATGCGGGCGGCCCAGGGTGAGATGACCGTGGCACTCTGCCTCCGCTTCATGGACGAGGCGGCCCCGCCCGCTGGCGCGCCCCAGGAGGGCGAGCCCAGCGCCTATCCGCGCCGGACGCCCGAGGACAGCCGCCTGGACCCGGACGCCACCATCGCCCGGCAATTCGGGCTCCTGCGCGTGGTGGACAACGCGCGCTACCCCGCCTATTTCGACCTCAAGGGGCAGCGCTACCGGATCACCATCGAGAAGACCGGCCCCGCGGGTGACGACAGCGACGAGAACGACGGATGACGACCCCATGGATTACGTCATTGCCACCATCAAGCCCTGGAACGTCGCCGCCTTCGAGCGCCACCGCCCCGCGCTTCCCGGCGACTGGCGCCTGATCACGGATCGCTCCGCCCTCACCGCCGAGTCACTCCGCGCCATCGCTCCCCGCTACGTGTTCTTCCCCCACTGGTCCTGGATGGTGCCCGAGGAGATCACCCAGGGCTTCGAATGCGTCTGCTTCCACATGACCGACGTGCCCTACGGACGGGGCGGCAGCCCCTTGCAGAACCTGATCGCCCGCGGCCACGAAGAGACCCAAATCAGCGCCCTGCGCATGGTGCCCGAGCTGGACGCCGGACCGGTCTATATGAAGCGCCCCCTCACCCTCGAGGGGAGCGCCCAGGAGATTTTCGAGAGGTTCGCCGATATCGTCCAGGGGATGATCGCCGACATCGTCTCGGGCGAGCCCGAGCCAAAGCCCCAGGAAGGCGAGGCCACGCTTTTCGAGCGCCGCACGCCGGAGCAGAGCGAGATTCCCGAAGACGCCGGGATCAAGGAGATATACGACCATATCCGCATGCTGGACGCCGAAACCTACCCGCGCGCCTACCTGGAGCGGGGATCGATTCGCATGGAGTTCAGCGGTGCGGCCCTTTACGGTGAGCGCGTCGAGGCGCGGGTGATCCTGCGCAAGAAACGGTGACGCCGGCCATGATCGAGATCGACATCGACGGCAGGAAGATCGGCCCCGGGCATCCGCCCTACGTCATCGCCGAGATGTCGGGCAACCACAACGGGGAGATCGGGCGCGCCTTCCAGATCATGGAGGCGGCCAAGGCGGCGGGCGCCGACGCCGTCAAGATCCAGACCTACACCCCCGACACCATGACCATCGACGCCCCGCAGAAGGACTTTCAGGTGGAGGGGGGCCTCTGGGACGGGCACAGCCTCTATGAGCTCTATCAGTGGGCCCACACGCCCTGGGACTGGCACGAAGCCCTGTTCGCCAAGGGCCGCGAACTGGGCATCACGGTGTTCAGCACGCCCTTCGACGAGAGCGCCGTGGATTTCCTGGTGGAGCTGGACTCACCCGTCTTCAAGATCGCGTCGTTCGAGGCCATCGACCTGCCCCTGATCGAAAAGGCCGCCGCGACGGGCAAGCCCCTGATCATCTCCACGGGCATGGCCACCCTGGAAGAGATCGAAGACGCCGTGGGGGCGGCGCGCGGGGCCGGTTGCGTCCGCCTTGCCCTGCTCCATTGCGTCAGCGGCTACCCGACGCCTCCTGGCGAGGCCAACCTGCGCACCATCGCCGATCTCGGCCGGCGCTTCGACGCCGTCCCCGGCCTTTCCGACCACTCGGCCGGAACCGAGGTGGCCATCGCCGCCGTCGCGCTCGGCGCCGCGCTCATCGAAAAGCACGTCACGCTCCGGCGCGCCGACGGCGGGCCCGACGCCGCCTTCTCGCTCGAGCCCGATGAACTGGAAGCCCTTTGCCGGGGTTGCCGCACCGCCTGGTCGGCGATAGGCGACGTGGACTACGAACGCCAGCCCAGCGAGGAGCAAAGCATGGTCTTCCGCCGCTCCCTCTACGTGGTGGAGGACATGGAAGCGGGCCAGGAATTCACGGACCAAACCGTGCGCCGGATACGCCCGGGCTTCGGCCTGGCGCCCAAGCACCTGGGCGAAATCCTCGGCCGCCGGGCCAGCCGGCCCCTGGCCCGGGGCACGGCGCTCGACTGGACCATGATGGAGGAGAAATGACCGTCCTCGTGATCGCCGCCCATCCCGACGACGAGGCGCTCGGCTGCGGCGGCACCATGGCCCGCCACGCGGGGCAGGGCGAAGACGTCCATGTGCTCTTCCTCGCCGACGGCGTCACCTCCAGGGACGAGACGGGGGAAGCCGACGTCGAGAAGCGCCGCGCCGCAGCCCTTGCCGCGGCAAGGGCGCTCGGGGCCAAGCCGCCCCGCTTCGCCTCCATGCCCGACAACAAGCTGGACACGGTGCCCCTGCTCGACGTGGTCAAGGCCGTGGAGGAGGCGCTCACTGAGACCGTCCCGGACGTGGTCTACACCCACCACGGGGGCGATCTGAACGTGGACCACGGGATCGTGCACCGGGCCGCGCTCACCGCGTGTCGCCCCCAGCCCGGATGCCCGGTCAGGGCCATCTACGCCTTCGAGGTGCCATCGAGCACGGAATGGAACGATTCGGTCTTCATCCCCAACCGCTTCGTCGACATCGGCGCTACGCTCGATGCCAAGATGAAGGCGCTGGCCTGTTACGCGGGCGAGATGCGGCCCTTCCCCCATCCCCGCTCGCTGGAAGCGATCGAGGCCCTGGCGCGCTGGCGCGGCGCCAGCGCCGGCCTGGAGGCGGCGGAAGCCTTCCACATCATCCGCCAGGTGGTGCCCTAAAGCAGGTCCGAGATGGTCTCCATCAGCTCGCCGATCTGGTGTTTCCAGGTCATCCCCTTCATGAACTCGGCCCCGGCCCGGGCCCGCCGGGCGGCCTCGTCCCGGTCCCCGTGGACCTCTTCCAGGGCCGCCACCACCTCGTCGACCTGGGAGTCCCGCCAGTGTTCGGTGAGGCCGCTGTCCGAGGCCACCGGGATCTGCCGGCGCAAGGGGTAGCAAGTGTCTTCGGCGATCAGGTCCAGGTGGCCGGTGTTGGCCGACAGGATGCAGGGGATGCCCGTGGCCATGGTTTCCATGGCCACCAGGTTGGTGCCGCCCTCGCAGCGGTTGGGGAAGACGGCCACGTCGGCCTCGGCCATGACCTGGACCAGGGCTTCGTGGGGAATGAGCCCGACGTCGACGAAATCTTCCGCGCGCACGCCGTTGGCCGCCGCCCATTCGACGATGCGGAGCGCGCCTTGGTCGTCCACATCGGGCGCCCCTTCCACGTGGGGGGACTGGGCGATGTCCATGGCGGTGCCCGGCCACGGGTTGTGCCAGGCGGTGACCAGGAGCGCGTCCGCGTGGGTCTCGCGGAAGACCTTGAAGGCGGCCAGCACGGTGTCCTGGCCCTTGCGCAGTTCCAGCTTGCCGCCGGAAAAGACGACGAACCGGTCTCCGAACATGGCGGTCCGTTCCCGGGGGTGAAACAGGGTCTCGTCGATCCCCTGGAGCACGCGGGCGACGTTGTCGAGGCCATGGGCCTTGAGCACTTCTGAGTTCCAGGTGGATCCCGCCAGGATGCGGTCGAAGCGCTGCGCTCTCTTCAAGGCGTCTAAGTCGAAGCGGGCGTCCTCGAAAAAGATGAAGCCCACGTTCCTGCGCCCGGTGATCATGTCGCTGACGGTGTCCCAGCGGAACCCGTTGGCCAGCGCGTGGATGACCAGGGCCTGGCTCAGTTTGGCGTGCTTGTCCGCTTCCCGGACCGTGTCCAGGAGGACCTTCTGTTCCTTGATGAAGGGGGCAAGCCGTTCCTCCACCCCGGGCGGGAAGCGGCCGAAGCTGGGCGCCGAAAGCAGGAGCGGCAGGGGGCCGCCGCGCTCCAGGAGCTGCAGGGCCAGGTTGAGCCCGAAGACGCCCCACCCGTAGCGGTCGGACAGCGGCCAGGTGATGCCAATTCTTTCGGTTTTCACAGGCCATCACTCCCCTTCTTCGCGCCATCGGCGGAGACATTCAGCGATCCGCCGGAAGACGCCGTCCCAATCCCCCGGGGCATCCTGGCGGAACAGGCGCATGGTGGGATACCACGGGCTGTCGTCCCGTTCCAGGAGCCAGCGCCAATCGGGAACGAAGGCAAGCGCCGTCCACACCGGCCGGCCCAGCGCGCCGGCCAGGTGACAGATGGACGTGTCCACGGAGATCACCAGGTCCAGGGCCTCGATGGCGGCGGCGGCCTCGACCAGGACGTCTGATTCGGAGAACAGGTCCGGCCCGATGTCGGTGAAGGGAATCCCGGCGTCCAGTCCGGCCATCTGTTCCCGCCCGTGCAGCACCTGCAGGCCGTAAAAATCGATTCCGGGCACGCGCAGCACCGGATCGAAGCGGCCGAGTTCGACGGAGCGCAGGTGGTCCTCCTTGAACAGCGGGTTGGCCTGCCAGCAGATGCCCACCTTCGGGCGCCGGTTTGCAGACAGGCGTTCCCGCCAGGCGCTGGCGCGCCCGCTGTCGGCCTTCAGGTAGGGCACGTGCGCGGGAATGGTGTCCAGGCGCGTGCCGAGGACGCGGGGCAGGCTGAGCAGGGGCAAATGCACGGAAAAGGGGGGGATGGGCTCGTCCGCCTCGACAACCATCGAGAGTCCCTCCACGGTGGAAAGCAACGGCCTCATTCCCTTGGGTGCGCCGAACACCACAGGGCCGCCCTTGGCGGCGACCATGGGCGCGTATCGGATGAACTGGATGTTGTCGCCCAGGCCCTGTTCGCCATGGATGAAGATGGGGCGGCCGCCGAGCGTGCCGCCGTCCCACCGGGGCTGGGGAAAATCGGGACGTTCCTGGCGGAATTTCACCCACCGCCATTCGTATTCGCGCCAGCCCGCCTCGAACTCGCCGCTGAGCAGGAGAATGCATCCCAACGAAGTATGGGCGGCGTCGTTGTCGGGGTCTTCCTCGAGGATCTCCCGGTAGAGGTCCACCGCCTCCCGGAGACGGCCTTCCCGGTGACAGCGCTGGGCCAGCTTTCCCGCCTCGGCGATGGTCATCTCCATGAGCGGGGGATTGTCGGCCAAGGCTCTCACTCGAGTCCACGAAAAACATCCCGCCGGGCCGAGACCGGGCACCGGATGGATGAGGGCCGGAAAATGTGCTATGGTGGCCGGAATTAATGATTGATTCAGCTTTGGCGACTAAATTTCCAGGAAACACGCGTGTTTCCGCCATGACATAGAACATGTCGGAAGGACTAAGGAGGCATAGAAAGTGTCCGAACTTCTCTCGTTGCCGAAGATTTTGGTGACCATCGGCAAGGCCAGCGAACGGCCTAATTTCGAACTCCGATTCAACCTGTTGCAAAACACCGTTATCCGCCGCATCAACGACGGCATAAGAAGGATCAACGCGGAACACGACAACTCCCGCGAGGTCGACGCCTTGCGCAAAAAGACGAAGAATCTCATCGACTCCATTCCCTTTTATGAGACCTACCGCTTCGGCGTGGAGAGCAACAGGCTGAAACTGGTCAATCTCAGCACGGTCATCACCAGCGCCATCAGCAAGTTCTCCGAGGTGGACGACGACACCAACCTGACGGCCGCCGAGGCCAGCGACCTCGCCACCCTCCAGGCCCAGGTGGTCGCGGGGATAAGGAACCTTTTCATCGTCAAGCACCCGGACGTGAAGGACGGCGATGTCATCGAGGGCATCAAGAAACTCACCGACGGGCTGGAGGCATTGACGCCGGTGGCGGGCGTGGTGGATCCAGAGGGCACGACCACGCCCACCAACGACAACCGGGAACTGCTCGATACCCTGACCAAGCTGCTGAACAAGGTCAATGTGGCGGAGACGGTGAGCGAGGACACCAAATTCCTCGCCAACAAGATGATCCTGAACTTCAACAAGAAGATTTTGGAGACCGAATCGAAACTCCTCGACATAACGGCCCTCGAGGCCTTCAAGGTCGCCGATGAGATCGATGCCCTGAAGGATAAGTACAGGGCGTTGTTGTTGGTCATTTCCGTCTCTTTCGAGGCCTCCAGCTCACTGACGGACCTGCTCGTCGACAGCATCGGTCCCCCCCGCAGGCCTCCTCCGGGTTCGGTCATGAATCTGTTTGTCTGAACGGATGATTTTCCCTCAACTGACGAAAGGGCGGCATCGGGCGTGATCGAGTCGGGGCCGCGGGAATCCCCCCCGAAAACCGTGAAGGGCGGCCGTTTTCATGGCAAGCACCCGCCTCTCGGGGCCGATGAGGATCGAACATGACGGCAGAAATTAACCCGCAAGACGAGGAGTACTATCGGGAGATCGAACGCATCACCCAGCTGTTCAACGCCCGGGACTATATGAACGCGTTGGATATCTGCGAGGCGACCCTGAAGAATTGGCCGAATCGGCCGGAGGGTATTTTCATCCTCGGCGTGCTCGCCTATCAGCTGGGCAAGCAGGGGCGGGCGCTCAGCCTGTTCGAGAACGCCCACGCAATGGAACCCAATTGCCGGGATTACGCCGAGGCCCTGGCCACCGTCCACACGGAAGTCGGCAACCTGAATGAGGGGCTTTACTTCGCCAAGCTCACCTTGACCATGGAGCCCCATCCACGGTTCCGGCCCTTGGTGCCGGGGACCCTGTCGGACTATTTCGGGGCCATCGACAAGGTCAAGCCCCCCACCCACTACGTGAACGCCGTCCGCTTGTTCAATCAGCGCCTTTACGACCAGGCCATTGAAGCCTGCGGTTCGGAGCTGGAGATCAATGCCAATCATCCGGACTGTCACCAGTTGCTGGGACGGGCCTTGAACGAAATCGGGGAATACGACCGGGCCACCGCGGCCTTCCACGCCGCCATATACATAGCCGCCGACAATCCCTTGGATTACGTTTACCTGGGCCAAAGCCTCACCCACCTGGGGCGGTTTTCCGAGGCCCTCGCCTGCCACGAGCGCGCCCGCGCCCTGGCGCCCAAGGATTCCCAGATCCATGCGGCCACCATGTCCGGTCTCGCCTACCAGGCGGACGAGATCTGGGCCAACTACCGGAAGCGGGCGGCCAGCTGGTCCCGGGCCAAGGCCACGCCGAGAAAGGATAAACCCCGACGGGCGTTCGAGAGCGTCCCGGGACGGAAAATCCGTGTCGGATATTTATCCAATGCGTTTTTCAAGTGTCCTCAACAGCTTTTCGTCGATCCCATTTTCAACTACCACGACAGGAACCGATTCGAGATTTTCTGCTACCAGGACTTCTTGACCAAGGACTCGGTGACGACGCGCCTGGAAAACCTGGCTCACAGCTGGCGCAACATTTTCGAGGTTGATACCGTGACCGCGTCATACATGATCGAGGGAGACGGCCTGGATATCCTCGTCGACCTCAGCGGCTACGGGGAAGGCGCGCGGCTGGACCTGCTGGCGGCCCGCCCCGCCCCCGTCCAGGTGGCATGGCTGGGCATCCCGGAAGCGGCGGCGTTTCCCGGCATCGACTACGTTCTGTCGGACAGGGTGACCGCCTCCCACGACGCCAAAACCTGCCTCAAGGATCAGGAAACGGTCGTCCTCGATCACGGCCTGGTCTCCGTCTCGCCCTTCGTCCTCTATCCGGACGTGGATGAGCAGCCGGCCAAGTCCAATGGCTGCGTCACTTTCGGCGGGGTTTGCGACCTGGCGCGGTTGACCCCCGCCGTGGCCTCGGCTTGGTCTCGCGTGCTCATGGCCGTCCCCGGCTCCCGCCTGGTTCTCGGTTATGTGGATAACATCAGCTGGGCGGTGAGGGATGCCGTCGGCGAGATATTCGCCCACTACGGCGTCGGCGGCAGAGTCCTGTTTCAGGAGGCGGAACAGGGAGACGAAGCCAATCTCGGGTTCCTCGCCCTGATCGACGTGATGTTGGACACCTTCCCCGTATCCGGCGGCATCGAGACCTGCGAGGCCCTGTGGATGGGCGTTCCGGTGATCACGCTGGCGGGGAAAAAAAGGCGGGCGGGGCTGATGACAGCCAGCATCCTGCGGGCCGCGGGCCGAGAGGACTGGGTGACGGCTACCGAGAATCAATACGTCAAGCGCGCCGTTAAAATGGCGAAGGACCTGTCCGGCCTGGAAGCCATCCGCCGGGAGCTCCGCGGCGAGGTGCAGGAGTCGCCGCTCTTCGATCCCCAGGGCTTCGTCAAGGACCTGGAGAAGGCTTATCTGACTCTGGTACGACGTGAGGCATGATGGCGGCCAGGACCCCCGAGCCTAAGAAAAAGGCATCGAAGAAGGCGGCCAAGACTCCCAAGCCTAAGAAAAAGACCGCGAAAAAGGCGGCCCGGACCCCCGCGGCCGAGGCAGCCGTCGAGGAAACGCCGGAAGAGCTGCGCGCCCGCAACCTGGAGGCGTTCGAGAAGCACATGCCTCAGGTGCATCCATTCCTCGTCAACCATAGTCCCCAGTCCACCCTCGTCTATACCGAAGATGGCGAGCCCGACGTGGAGTTCCGCGGCGTCAGGCTCTACGACGGCGTTGGGGCGTTCACATACGCCAGGAAACAGCTGGACACCTTTTGGAAGAATCCCAGCCGCCTGTTCTTCAATTTGATGGATTCGAAGAACCTGGATTCACATGCCGGGTTGTTCGGCGCCAAGCTGATGAAAAGAGCCATGGATGACGGCTTCGTTTTCAGGAAAGTTCCGGATTCCAAGGACTGTTACTTCATGGTCATCATGGGCATCGGCCTGGCTCCCCACCTGAAGGAGCTGATCGACGAAACCAAATGCCAGCATGTCATCATGTTCGAGCCCAACATGGAATTCCTGTACCATTCCACCTTCGTTTTCGATTGGGGCGAGCTGTTCGAGAAGTTCACCGGCGGCAGGAGAGATATACACTTCTGGAATGAGCTAAACAACATACACCGGTTGTCGTATATGGAGGGTGATGTCAGGACCAGGCTGTTTACCATAGCGGACTGGAACCCGTATGGTGAGTTCTGGTTTCATGATGATAAGTTGGCAGAAGAGAAGGGTAATGTTTATATTCACAGGCTGACCTACCACGACACGCCAGAGGTTATCAGTAAGAGAAC
>JADFTO010000015.1 GCA_022560215.1 Pseudomonadota bacterium
TGGACGATCACGCCGGAACCGACGTTTTCAAACGTCCGCCCCGAGAACGGATCTGAGAATAAGACCCCTTTCCCCTGCGGCCGATCGGCGGCCATCGCCGGCGCGATCGGGCCCCGCGCGACCCGGGTCGCGGTTATGTTGACGACGCTGTTGCGCAGCGCCCGGACGATGCCGGAGAAGGTGCCCTTGGCCAGCAGGAAGTCGGGCCGCGCCATGGCGACGCCGCCACCGGCGCCAGCCACGCCCAGCGGCTGGTTGGCCGGCGCCGCGGCCAGCGCGCGAGCGGCCGAATTTCCACCGCCGAACTGGCGCGGGAACCAATTGACGGCGGATTCCGCCCCGGCGGTCACGGAGCCGCCCGATGCCAGGCCCGGATCCTGGGTACGAAACTGGGTGTACCAGAAGGCGCCGATCAGAATGAGTACGGCGAGGACCCCGGTGACGAAGAAATATTTCTTCAGGTCCAAGGCGCACGCATGCGGGCGGCCAATTTCAGGCCCAAGGTCAAAATCCTGCGTCCCATCCATCGGAACTTATCCTTCGTCCTCCAGGATTTCCTGGTCCGTTTCGTTGTCGCCGCGCACCTTGGAAAGGCCGGCGGCAAGCGAAAGGATTCCCAAAATCAGAAGGATGATCGGAACCAGTCCACGCAAAATTTCGGTCACGGACCACCACCACGCGGCCATGCCCCATAGGCCCAGGGATATGGCAAGCAAGCCGAATATCACGATAGGCATTTACAGGTCCTCTCTTCTCTTTCTTCTCTTTACAAATTCATAAAGCCCAACGGATTTAAGCCTCGTTCAGTTCCCGCTCGGCGAGCCGGTGTTCCCCGATCTCGCCCCGCATGACCCAGGCCGCGTAGCAGACAAGCAGCAGGTTGCCGACGCCGATAAACACGAACGGCGCATGCGGCCCGATTTCATCGAACAGGAAACCGCCGATCTGAACGAAGAAAATGATCCCGATGCCGCCGACCACGTTGAACGCGCCGAGCACCGAGCCCCTGATGTCCTTGGGCGCCAGGTCGATGGTCAGCACCTGCGGCGCCACCAGGCACCCCGCCTGGCCGACGGCGATAAGGGTCGTCGGCAGGATGATGAACCAATCGAAGGGATTGACGACGAACCCCATCGAGGCGAAACCGAGACCCGACAGCGCCAGTCCCAAGGCCAGGGACTGGACCCGGCCGAAGTTTGCAATCAGCCGCCCCCAGAACGACACCGAGACCAGCACCACGACCCCGGCGTAACCGATCAGGGCGCCGCCGCGGGCGGCGGCTTCCTCCTGGCCGACGCCGACGATATCGGCGAAGTAGATGAACCACATCATCAGGAACATGCCGATGAAGACCATGTCGCTGCGGGCGAAAAAGGCGCTGGCGAAGCCGAGCCGGAGACGTTCTTCCCCAACCAGCAGGTCGCGAACCTGGCGCCAGGGAACGCGCTCTTCCTCCAGCTTGGGCGCCACGTCGACCAGACACCGGCGCGTCACCACGGCCCCGATCAGGGCCACCCCGGCGGTCAACAGCATGACCGTGATGAAACCGGCGTGGCGGGGAATCTGCATCAACACCGCATAGACCAGGGTCGCGCCCAGAGCCATCATGAACGCCGTGTTGGCCATGATCCTGGGGCGGTTGCCGTAGGTGGTGAAATCACCGGCCAGGGCCGAGATCTGCGGCCAGACGGCGCCGGTTCCGAGCGACATGAGGATTCGCATCAGGTAATAGAAACCCAAGCCCCCGATGCCCAGAAGCATGCCCAGCTGCAAACTGAACGGCGCCAGCAGCGCGCCGGCGGCCGCCGCCAAAAAGCCCATCGTGGCGATGGGCACGCGGCCATAGCGGTCCGACAGGTAGCCCAGAAACAGGATCAGCGCCAGATCCAGAAGTTCGGTGACGACATGGATGTTGGCGTTGATAAAGCCGGCTTTTTCGAAGGAAACCCCAAGAACGTTGCGCAGGAACAGGGGCTGGATCGCGACGACCAGCGTCATGAAGACCATGACGACGGCCGACAGCAGGTAAAGCGCGTTCTGATTTTCCCGCTCGATAATATGCTCAGTCATACCCAGCCCATCCAACAACACTCATGCCCGGCACCCTGGCCGATGGTTCGGGCCTTTTCCCAAACCGCCGTCCAGTCAATCCCAATCGTCCTGAAACAATCCTCGCGTCACCATCGTCCAACCAGCCAAGGCAATCCGCCTGAGGCTGAAAGTTTAAGTGTGAGCACCTTTACGGGAAACGAAGGCCGACGCCCGATTGGCCCCAGTCCATTCGCCGTCCGGCCCTCAGATTAAGGCGGCGATGGAATGGACGAACGGCAATTTCCACGCCCGGTTCAGCCCCACCGACAGAAGGCCGACGGCCGAATAGACGACCACGCCCAGGGCGGAAATGCTGAACAGCCATTTGCCGATACCCGGCAGATACAAGGCGAAGATCGCAAGAACGCCCCACATCCAGATCACCAACCCCTGTTTGGCATGGAAATAAACGTATTCATCGTCTCTGTTCGTTAACATCGGCACGAAACAGAGTATCCCCAGGTAACTCATGATAGCTAACAGCCTGGTCCTTGTGCCTTTTGTTCTGTGAACTGTTGTTGTCATCATTTTTTATTTCCCTATTGTTGTTGTCATCACTTTTTTGTTTCCCTAGCCAAGACCCCGTTACCCAAAACGAAAGGTTTCCCGGGGTATTCCCCCCGATAAGAAAGCGCCCCGCCAAAAGCCGGGACGCTAACCCAATGCGTCCTTGATTTCCGCGTCCGTTTCGGAGTGGTCGTAGGAATTAAGGCGTTTCCTCCAATAGGCGCAGACGGCCATTGCGCCGATGGCGCCCAGAATGGCCAGCCCCCATAAGCCGAGGCCAAGCCCCAGTCCCTTACCCGAAAGGATGGCGCCGCTTGCGGCGGTCTTCGCCGCGCTGCCCGCGGCGCCGGCGCCCTTGGCCGCGGCGGCTTTCGTTCCGGCGCCCTTGGCGGTCAAAGACTGACGGGCGGCCTCTCCTCCTTCGATTTCACCTCCGGCACCGATGCCGGCGCCGACCTTGTTTCCGATTAGCGCTTTTTTCAGCGCCGCGCCTTCCAACTCTGCCATCTGAACCACCCTGGTCTGGTGTCTAAAATTCAGGCCTTCAAAAACCCTGGCCCGGATTAGAATCCGATTGTCATTCCCGCAGCGTTCTCAAGCCTACTATGACATGCATAATTGTTCTCAAGCACACTATGACATGTATCATAAAACGCCTTTTTTTTTCGCGAGTAAACAGGTAATTTCACATCGTTAATCAAGGAAGTTTAATTGAGGATGATTATCATGTTAATTAGCAAGTTTAGTCCACGCGTATTTCGTTTAAGGAGAATATTAAATGACTTTTAACCAGGTTTTATTGTGAAGCTGACCTTCACTCATGATAAAGAATCGTAAAGAAATTCCAATCACTGGGCGATTATTCTCTGATTTTTACAAGTTTTACTATGTGGTCCGGCACTCCTTTCAAAAGGAGACTCCGGATATGGATGATAATGAAATTCAGAGGCTGTTTGGAGGGAAGGTCCGGGTTTTTTGGAAAAGGACGGGAAAAGGTTCGAGCGGTTGAACATGTGGCCGGGTCGGTGCGGTCCCGTGATGATGCAACACGAAAAGGAGTGCTGGAGGTGTTGGAGGCTTTTCCGCGAGCGGTCTCGAGTCGGGAGTCCGGTTAACTAAGCCGATTTATACGATTTCAAGGCGTTTCTTCGGCAACGCGTTCAAGAAAGTATTTGATCTGGTCCAACGCGGCGTCATCGAACCGGCCGGCGATATGGGCCCGTTCCTCGGCGCTGGCCATGGCTTCGACCAGGGGCACGAAAAAGTAACGTGCGAAGGTTGCGAATTGTTTCTCGTCGAAGCGCCATTCCGGCACGCCGGGACGCTCGCCGTCTTCGCCGCCGAAATGGTTCTTGTTGACGACGCCGATAAACCATTCCCGGCTCTGAGTGAAGTCGTCGAAGCTGTGCGCCAGGTCGGCAAGGATGCGAATCAGGACCTGGCGCGCTTCCGTGTCGTTGAAAAAATCATCCCATTTGAAATCGGCCCCGTCCTCCTCCCGCAGGCGCTCGACGGTCATGAAACATTTGCGATCGCAATCCTCCAGCGTGCGGGTTCCGACAATCAGTATGATGGCTTTGAAAAGGCCGGGCAGCATCTTGCGCGAGAGCCCGCCCCATTCGAGTTCGGGACCGCCTTCCTCGACAAAAAGGGGAAATATCTGTTCGACCAGAAGGCGCAGCAAGTGATCATCCAGGTCGTCCTTCCAGGCCGAATTCAGGCGCGCCTGATTGCATGAAAAAAAGGAATTCCTGAACAACGGCGGCGCCGACCTCTGGGACTTGCGGAAACGCTCGGCCAGGTCCCTCAGGTCTTCGAGTTTGTTGCTCCCGGCGTCGGTGTCTTTTCTTCTGGCCTCGCCGTCCACGTATTCCAGAAACCAATCGAGGTAGGTTTCGGCGATGAACTGGCAGCGCCCGGCGTCCCAGCCCCGGGGTTTAGTAATCCTGGGCGCCATGGGCCGAACGGCGCACGCCTTTGGGCGCGGCCGCCGCTTCACGATTGGCGAGAAAAATTCGATCGGATGGCAGGGACATGAAGAAAGTGCCTTTTGGCATCTGCCTTAAAAAAGGCTCCCCAAGGCAGCCGGGTCCGTGCGCGGCAGTTTGGTCCATCGTCCGGAACGCCTCAAGGCTTTCCTTGGTTCCGCCCCCGCCAAAGGGAGGCAAATAAGATTTGCTTGACTGAATGGCCGCCATAATTCTATTCTTTTAGTTGCGAATGCGTCGCATTACAATGATTCCAAAGTATAGACGCCGAGCAAAACTGACAAACTTGTGTCCGGGAAACCGGGTGCGCTACAGACAACCTTAAAATCGAACGGGGAACCGAAAACCAGGGATATAAACATGATGAAGTTCAAAGTTATTTTGGCGGCAATGATCCTCGGCGCCGCATCGGGAATGACGGCCATGGCTACCAGCGCATCGGCCGCCGAGATCAATCTTTATTCTTATCGCCAGCCGTTTCTGATGAACCCGCTGCTCGACGCCTTCACCAAGGAAACCGGGATCAAGGTCAACATGGTGTATTTGAAGAAAGGCATGCTGGAAAGGCTCAAGGCCGAAGGCGCCAACAGCCCCGCCGATCTGGTCCTGACGGCCGATATCGGCAACCTCCACAACCTGGTCGAGGCCGGACTTCTTCAGCCCAGCAAGTCGAGCATCCTCGAGCACAATGTGCCGGCCCGGTTCCGTCATGCCGATGGCCTGTGGTACGGGTTGACGACGCGCGCCCGGATCATTTTCGCTCATAAAAAACGGGTCAAGCCGGGCGAGGTGACCACCTACGAAGATTTGGCCAAGCCCCACATGAAGGGCCGCGTCTGCACCCGGTCGGGCAAGCACGTCTATAACGTCTCGCTGCTGGCGTCGATCATCGCGGCGAAAGGCGAGGCCGCCGCCGAAGCCTGGGCCAAGGGCGTCAAGGCCAACCTGGCCCGCAAACCGCAAGGCAACGACCGCGCCCAGGTGAAGGCCGTGTACCAAGGCGAGTGCGACGTCGCGCTGGGCAACACCTATTACATGGGAAAGATGGCAACCAACGAGAAGAAGCCCGAGCAAAAAAAATGGGCCGCCGCCGTCAACGTCATCTTCCCCAACCAAGGCGGCCGCGGCACCCATGTCAACATCAGCGGCGCCGGCGTCACCAAGAGCGCCAAGAACAAGGCCAACGCCGTCAAGCTGATCGAATTCCTGAGCGGCGACGCGGCGCAGAAGATCTACGCCGAGGATAACTTCGAATACCCCATCAAGGCGGGGGTCAAGCTGCACCCCATCGTCGCCGGCTGGGGAAAGTTCAAGGCCGACGAAACGTTCCTGTCCAAGATCGCCGAGCATCGCATCACGGCGACCCGGATCATGGACAAGGTCCGTTTCGATAACTAACGTGCAGGCGGGTCCGGTGGAGGCGCGGGTTATCTTGCGCCGTCGCCGGGCCGGTGTCTTATTGGGGATTCCCCGGTGTTCCAGTGGATAAAAGGTTGAACCGATCGTGACGAGTGAAGCAACACCTGTTGGCATGGCCCCCATGGCCAGGAAGGAATCCTGGTCATGGGTCAACGTGTGGAGCATCGGCACCGTTATGATCGCGGCGGCGGTGGCGGTGCCGATTGTCGCGGTCATCTTCATCGGCCTGACGCCCGGCGACGATATCTGGTCGCATCTGGCCTCCACCGTTCTGCCTTTATATATAAGCACCACGTTGCAGTTGATGATCGGCGTCGGGCTCGGCACCCTGATCATCGGCGTCGGCACCGCCTGGCTGGTCAGCACCTGCCGGTTCCCGGGCAAACGTCTCTTCGAATGGGCGATGTTGTTGCCGATGGCCATGCCGGCCTATGTGATCGCCTACGTCTACACCGACATTCTGGAATACGCCGGCCCGGTGCAGGGCCTGTTGCGCGACTTGTTCGGATGGACCATCAAACGGGAATACTGGTTCCCGGAAATCCGCTCGCTCGGCGGCGCCGTTTCGATGATGACGCTGGTTCTCTACCCTTATGTCTATCTGCTGTCGCGCGCCGCCTTCATGGAACAATCGGTTTGCGTGCTGGAAGCCAGCCGGGTCCTGGGACGCGGCCCGTGGCGGAGCTTCTTCTCCGTCGCCCTGCCGCTGGCCAGGCCGGCCATCGTCATCGGCGTGTCGCTGGTGCTGATGGAAACGCTGAACGATTTCGGGACGGTGGATTTCTTCGCCGTCAGCACCTTCACCCTCGGCATCTATGACGTATGGTTGAACATGAACAACGTCGCCGGCGCGGCGCAGCTGGCCGGGCTGCTGCTTTTGTTCGTGGTCTTCCTGGTGCTGGCCGAACGGTTCGCCCGGCGCAAGCAACGCTTCCACCACACCACAACCAAATACAAGGCCTTGCCCGGATATGAACTGGAAGGCTGGGCTAGGCGCCTGGCGACCATCGGCTGCGCGCTGCCGGTGGTGTTCGGCTTCGTCCTGCCGGCGGCGGTGCTGGGCAGTTATGCCGTGATCCATTTCGAAGCCGCCGCCAATGCCGAAGTGCTTCGCTACGCCGGAAACAGCGTCCTGCTGTCGGCCCTGGCCGCGTTTCTTGCCGTCGCCATCGGCATTTTCATGGCCTACGGCGCGCGGCTTCGGAAGGAAAAGATCGTAACCTTCATGGCCCGGTTCGCCAGCCTGGGCTACGCCGTTCCCGGATCGGTCCTGGCCGTCGGCGTTTTAGTCAGCCTGGGCGGCCTGGACAACGGCATCGACGGGTTCATGCGGCAAAATTTCGGGGTTTCGACGGGGCTTCTGTTCAGCGGCACCATCGCCGCCGTGACCTTCGGTTACCTGGTCCGGTTCCTGGCCCTGTCCTTCGGCAGCGTCGAGGCCAGCCTTGCCAAGATCACCCCCAGCATGGACGGCGCCGCGGCCAGCCTGGGCCACGGCCCGTTCAGCACACTCAGGCGCATCCATATTCCGCTGATCCGGGGCAGCATGCTGACGGCGGCCATGTTGGTCTTTGTCGATTGCATGAAGGAACTGCCGATGACGGTGATCCTGCGGCCGTTCAATTTTCACACCCTGGCGACCTATGTGCACCAATACGCGTCCGACGAACAGTTGGGCGAAGCGTCCCTGGCGGCGCTGGCCATCGTCGGATTTGGCATTTTGCCGGTTCTTGTGCTTAGCTTCGCCATAACCCGGTCCCGTCCGGGACATACTGGTGGATAAAATCAAACTTATGGGTACCATAAGTTGGATTTTATCCACTAAGGAAGATCAAGTGTCGTGAAGGGGCTACATATCATTGGTGTGTCCCACGCCTACGGGGACAATCAGGTTCTCGACGACGCGTCGCTGATGATCCCGGCCGGAGAGTTGGTTTGCCTGCTGGGGCCATCGGGGTCCGGCAAGACCACGCTGTTGCGTCTTGCCGCCGGTCTGGAACGATTGCATAAGGGACGGATCGTCATTGACGACGAGGTCGTCGCCGACCCTGAAATGCACGTGCCGCCCGAACACCGTGGCATCGGGCTGATGTTCCAGGATTATGCCCTGTTCCCGCACCTGAGCATCATCGACAACGTGACCTTCGGCCTGATCGGCCAACCCCAGGACCAGGCCCGCCGCCGGGCCATGGACATGCTGGATCAAGTCGGCATGGCGCAGCACGCCACAAGCCATCCCCATATGTTGTCGGGTGGTCAGCAACAGCGCATCGCCCTCATCCGCGCGCTCGCCCCGAAACCGAAAGTCCTGCTGCTGGATGAGCCCTTCTCGGGCCTCGACACCAACATGCGCGGACAAATCCGCGAAGAGACGCTCACCGTCCTCAAGAGCAGCGGCGTCGCCACCTTGATGGTCACCCACGACCCCGAAGAAGCGATGTTCATGGCCGACCGGATCAAGATTCTGGGCTTCGGCGGCAGTATCCTCCAGTCCGGCCGGCCCCATGAAATCTATTACCACCCGAGGCACGAATTCGTCGCCAAGCTGTTTGGCCTGATGAACCGGTTCGAAGGCGTTGTCGAAGGCGGGTGCGTCGAAACCCCCTTGGGAAAGATCCCCGCCAAGGACCTTGGCGAAGGCCGGCCGGTCGAGGTTCTGATCCGTCCCGAAGGCGTGATGCTGGAAAGCGACAGTGACAACGGCACCCCCGTCGAGGTGATTTCCACCCACCTGCTGGGGCACGACAATATCGTCCGCGTGCGACTGTCGGACGAATCCGGGGCCAAAGAGGAAGAAAAAGAACTTTACGTCCGCATCCACCACACCTTCGAGCCCGAACTGAGCAAACGGATCACGGCGGGGGTCGATCCCGAATACGCCTTCATTTTCCCCACGGACGATTTGGGTGGCATGGCCGGAGCCGGATACACGGTGTCGCCCCAACCCGAGGCGGCGGAATAAGCGGCCTTCCCGTGAGGTAGTGGATTCGCCTTAAATAGGGTATCAAGGGATTCGTTATCATCTTACATCATCATCTTACATCGGCCCCGAAAGATCGACACCCGATATCAGGTGCTCGCGACTGGTGTCTTTACGCTAGGTTCGAGCACGGATCGACGGATAGAGGGGCTTCCTTTTTCGCCTCGTCCCATTGGAGAAAATGGAAATGGTAGAGCTGACCCCGTCATTCATGTTGGAATACGAGTCCCTGGATAAGGATCATCAGCACCTCGCCGACATCGTCAACCAGATCATCAGGGCGATCGACGATGACGAGGCGGAGAAATGCGAAGGCCTGGTCGGCGAATTCGTTAAATCGGCCAAGGACCATTTCGCTAACGAGGAAACATTGCTGGTCAATGTCGGCTATCCCAACGTCAAGAAGCACCAGGACCATCACAAGGGCCTGAACATCAAGATGGATCACATGATCGAATTCGCGAAAATGGCCGGGGAAAACCAGATGGCCCGTGACAGCCTGCGCAAGGAATTGGTCTTTTTCCTGATGGATGACGTCATCACCGCGGATATGGAGTTCAAGAACTTCATCGAAGAAAAGGCGAAAACGGACAAGGCCTGATCGGCCGGGCCCGGGACAAGCCGCCCCCCGTCCCGAACCGTTGCAAGGGTCCCCCGGCCCGTCATGACATTATTCAAGGTCGGTTCTTTATTGCCCCCGGAGAGCGAATTTGTTTTTCCGTTCCGGCCAAACCCCCCTTATACAATCCGCATACCGGGTCTATGCTGGCTGTCGGGCGCGCGGCCCTAATCGGCTCCTTAAAGCCGCTCCGGGCATCAACGAGAGATAAAAATGTCCAAGGGATCTCAACTATTATCCGCCTCCATGGCCTTTGCCCTGGTTGGCGCCAGCGTCTATCTGGTGGCGGCATCCTGGGGCGATCCGGCCACCGCGCTCGACCTGTTGAGGGGACTCCTACCCGCAATCTTCGGCGCCGGCACCACCAACGTCCTGGCCGCGGTGGTTTTGGTTTTTATCGCCATGTACGCCTTGCTTTTCAATAGGATGCGCCGGAACGAAAGCCTGATGGCGGCGCAGGACGCCGAACCCCGGGCCAGCGAACAGGCCGTCCGGGGCCTTCAATCGAGCCTCGACCAGGAAATCTCGGCCCACCGGGAATCGGAAAGCGCCCTGAAAGAAAGCTTGAAGGAACAGGAACGCCTGAAGGAAGAACTGCTTCAAACCACCGGCCACGAACGGCAGGTGGAGGAACTTCGCGAGGATGCCAGCGAATACAAGCGCGTCGCGGATTCTCTCGCCCAATCCAACCGCCAGTTGGAAGAAACCCTGAACGAGCTCCGGAACAAGGCCGCGGACGCCCTTCATATCGAGGAACGGGCAAAGGCCATGCATGATACGGCCGGGCGGGTCATGCGCGCCAAGGACGAATTTGTCGACAACGTCCTCAATGACTTGCGCACGCCCCTGGTCTCGATCATCGGGTTTTCCGACAGCATCCTGCAAAAGGCCCACGGCGATATCGGCAACGACCGGTACCAGGAATACGTGGAAAACATGCACAATCAGGCGACCCACCTGCTGGAATTGGTGGATGAAGCGCTCGGCAAAGAGGACAAAGAAGAACCCGCCAGCGTGATCGACGACTTTATCGATGACGCGATCGGTTATGGGACCGGGGGGACAGAGGCGGAAATCACCAGCGCCCTGATCAACCCCAAGTACGCCGTCGCCCTTGCCCACTACGCCGGTTTTTCGGTACGCACCGGCAACGACCAGAAGCTGGCCGATGCGCTGTTTCAGCGCGCCATCGCCGCCGACCCCGGCAATGCCGTCATCCTCGGCAATTATTCCCTTTTCCGCTCAACCATCCGCGAAGACCACGAAAGGGTGGATGCGCTGTATCAACAAATTCTCGATGCCGACCCGGACAACGTCACGCTGATGCTGGGCTATGGGGTTTTCCTGTCGGATATCTGCAAGAAACACGAGCGGGCGGAAAAAGTCTTTCGCCATGCCATCGCGACCGCCCCGAACCATGCCCGCTGCCTGGGCATTTACGCCGGCTTCCTGACCCGCATCCGGGAAGACTTCGAACACGCCGAAACGCTCTATAAAAATGCCCTCGACGCCGACCAGGACAACGCCGGCCTGCTGGGCGATTATGCCCGGTTTTTATGGAAAATCCGCAACAACACAGAACAAGCGGCCGAGCTTTATCAGCGCGCCATAGAGGCCGACCCGGTCGCCCGCAAACCGCGCCTGGCCTACGCGGCGTTCCTTCTGTTCAATGGTCAAAAAGACGAGGGCATGCAGATGCTGCTGCAGATCGCACCCGATTTATGGGGCGAGGACCTGTTGCAGGCTCGGTTCTATCAATACGCCTACGGACGGCGCGACAGCGAACGGGCCGAGGGCCTGAAACAGGTCCGCGACCTTCTTGAACGCAAGGTCGGGAGCCCGTCTTTCGACCCCACCGACGATGTCCGCTATATCGTCGATGCCGGCCATCCGGAACCGGAGCTTCTGGGCATTCTGGGGCGCGTCATCGGCGGGCGCGAAAATATCGACGTCCTGGACCAGTACCAGGCGTGGCGGGCCTTTGAATCGATGAAGCCGAAGACACCCGAACCGGCGGCCGAAGCCCAGAAGAAAAAGAAGGCGAAAGGCGCGTCCAGATCATCGGCCAAGCCGAAGCGGGCCGGAAAGACCAAAAGGAAAAAGAAGGCCGCTAAAAGGCCGGCATCCAAATAACCGGGGCGGGCGGCGCGGCGGGCGCGGCGGAAGATTGTTTCCCGGCGGGAGGGGCCGGTATTGCCTCCGCCGGTTACGGGCGTTTCGGGACCACGGGAATGCCCTTTACGCCCCGCAGGGGTAAGGTTTCGTCGCGGACCTCGTATTTATAGAACCGCCGTTCCAAAATCCGCATGCCTGCCTTGTAAGCTTCCTTATCATGGGCGCCGGTGGTGTCGAAGGCACGCACGAAAAACCGGCAGTCCTTGGCTTGCGACCAGGCAAAAATCTTGCCGGTCTGTACGAGGAACGCATTCGAGCCGATAAAGGTATCGAATTTCAGGCCCTTGATCGGCAGCGCCGCCTGATCCGCCGCCCGATGCGGAAGTTGCCTGTCCCTGACGACGAAACCGCCTTTCAGCAGGGCGACATCGAAAATATATTCCTGTTTCCTGGTTTGGGCGTTGACCCAACAGGGGGGTTTTTGCGCCACCAGATTCGCCCGTTCCATGACCCGCCGCAGGCTTTCGGCCATGACCCTGGTTTTCCTGATCTCTTGGTCTCGTTTTTCAAGCAGGCTGCTCAACTCTGTGATTTTGTCTCGAAGTCCGGACTGCGGCCCGTGGGATTCTTCGTATTCCACCAATTCGGTGGCGATTCCGATCAGTCTGTTGAGCGCGTGTTCCACGGTGTCTCTGATGCCGACTTCCTGCAATTCCCGCTTGATCGATTCCAGTGTCCTGGTCGCCCTGGCCAAGCGCTCGCGGTCCTGGCCGGGCGGCCTTTTTGCCATGGCTTGATCGATTGCCGTGACCAATCTGGTGGTATCTTCACCAAGATCATCGATCATCGCGGTCTGTTCCTCGATGAGCGCATCCTTGTCGGCCAGATTCTGCTCAAGGCCGCGAACCAGAACGAAGGCCAGCGCCGCCAGTGCCAACAGCACGGAAAATTGCAGCGCCACGCCGGCCTTGGACGCAAACAAGCCGCTTGCCCGGCGGGGCCGGTGAGCGGATTGCGTTGGTTGGTCGTCTTCGGTCATTCGCTCCCCGTGGGGTTTTCGTCGTCGCGAGGTTTGGCGTCTTTCGGCGCCGATCATATCAGGCCATGATATTCGCATATGGATATTAGGCAAAGAAAACACGCAACCGGTGTGACGTCGGATTGGAACCTCGCCTGCCAGGCGAAACCCGGGATCGGGATTGGCTCTGGAATACAACTATCCCGCCACCAGATCGTGGTTCTCGTCGGCTCGGCGGGTTGACGGTCTGCGCGTCCGTTTGAGGAGAGAGATAATTTTTGTGGCTGTCCTGGCCATTGTTCGAGCGCGACCCGGATAAGACGCCGACAATCCGCGGCATGGCGTTCAATGCGGATGCCGTATCCCTGGCGAAGCTTCTCGACATCGGCAGGCGCCAGGCCTTCACTTTTCCTGAAACTAAAAAAGAAGCAGCGTGATCGACGGCTGGGGTACACTGGTTCACTTCCGAGACAATCTAGGGATGTCGATTTAAACATTCCGCAATGGACCAGGAGGTCAAAGTGTTTCCATTGTTACCGTTGGCCGTTGGCGGCACCGTTGCCGGAATTGGTTTTGCGGTAGGGAAGAAGCTCGCAGATACCTTTCTCATTCCCTGGACAACCGATGCGGCTGATCGTTTGAGACAATGCGGGGATAAATTTGCCGAAGAACGAAGGCAACGCCAGCTCGATGAGATTGACCCGGCACCTAAGAAAAAGGCGTCCAGGAGGTCGCGTCCGAGAAGTGCCGGATAAGTTGGTTTGGGCAACATCGGCGCTCGAATTCGGTAACCTTTAGGTTGGTCGTTCGGATCGCCAGGCGGTGGGTGACGGGCATCCTCGGGTGTGCGATTCCCTGATGCACGGCCACGGCCGTCTTGCCCGACGATTTGCGCAGGGCCGATATGCACAGGCTGTCGATGCTCAGGCGGCCGCTTCCATCCGGCCCCGGTCGCGCGCCCGCCACATGGCCTGGGCCTGGGCTTCCGCCTCTTCGATGCTTCCCGCACGCCCCAACAGCCTGAGCGCGATGGCCAGGGTGCCCGTGACGGCCGCCGTGGCGAAGGTGTCAACCTGGTCGCCGCTCCAGACGGCCCTCAGGCGGCCCGGGTCCATTTCCTCGTCGGTCCTGACGGACTTTCCGGGGAGCAAGGCGGGCCATTCCTCCTCGCTCATGACGCCGTCGTGCAGGCTCTGCACGACGACGGGTTTCCCCGGACGCCGTTCGGCCTCGCCGCCCTCGCCCTTGAACACCGCCATGTGGGGCTGGCCGAGGAGGGCCGCGGTTTCCCGGTGCACGTCGCGGTAGTTGGGATGGAACACCGTCTGCATCTCATAGGGCGCCGAGAAGGGATTGATCATGCGGGCGAAGGTGTTCACCGGCGAGCGCAGGCCGAGCACCGGCTTCAGGTCGATGATGTCCTGTAGCCTCCGGCTGAAGACGGCCAGGGGGACGTAGGCGAAGTTGTGGGCGCGGATGTGATCGGCGGCCTCGGACAGCGAGCCGGCGATGGCGACGCCCAGGGACTCAAGCACCTCACGGGAATACAGCCGTCCCGGCGTGTGGCCTTCCGTCCCCTGCATGCAGACCCGGATCCCGTTTTCCGCCAACAGCAGGGCGGACAGCAGGAACCAGGGCAATTGGCGTTTCTTGCCCGCATAGGACGACCAGTCCAGGTCCACCCGGGGAGGGTTCTCCGGCAGCTCAAGGGTGTCGCGGATGGCGCGGACGAAGCCCAGTCCTTCTTCCGGAACTTCCGTGCGCAGCCGGAGGATGCAGAGAAAGGCGCCGAGCTGCAACGGCTCCACCCGGTCCTCCAGGATCATGCGGGCCGCTTCGTACATCTCGTCCTCGGTCAGCGGCCGGGATAGGTTGGGTCCCTTGCCGATGATGCGGACGAACCGGGCGAAGGGGTGTTCTTCGGTCATGGCGTCTTCCCTCGGCCTTATGCTGCCTATTCCGCCGCTTCCGCCGGCGCCGGTCCGCTGCCGGTCCGCGCGTCTGACAGTCTATCAGGCAGGGACCGCAATGTCCTGATACCCAGCATCACGATCACGGCCGCCGACGCCACCCCGCCGGCGCCAATTCCGGGAGATCAAGGCTATCTGGAGCGGTCTCAGGCAGCAAGCCGGCCGGCGATGATGCCGGCGAGCACGATCCAGCCGAAAAACCGGTTGGACTTGAACTTGGCCAGGCAGTCCTTGGCATCGTCCGTGTCCACCCGGCCCGCCTGCCAGGCCAGGTGCGCCCCGGCCAGGGCCAGGGCGGCGAAAAAGGGCCAGGCCAGACCCGCCAGGTACCCGGCCAGCGCCATCAGGACGGCCGCCCAGCCGTAGAAGACGAACAGCCAGGCCCGGGTCGCCCCGCCCAGCTTCAAGGCCGACGACTTGAGGCCGACCAGAAGGTCGTCGTCCTTGTCCTGGTGGGCGTAGATGGTGTCGTAGCCAAGCGTCCAGAACACCCCGGCCGCATACAGCGCCAGGGCCGGCGGCGCCAGCTCGCCATGCACCGCCGCCCAGCCGAGCAGCGCCCCCCAGTTGAAGGTGAGCCCGAGAACCGCCTGCGGCCAATAGGTGACGCGCTTCATGTAGGGATAGACGGCGATCAGGATCAGGGAGCCCGAGCCCAGTAGAATGGCGAACCCGTTGAACTGCGCCAGCACCAGGAGGCCGGCCAGCAGTTGCAGGCCGAGGAAGACCAGGGCGCCGGGGACGCTCACCTCGCCGCTGGCGATGGGGCGGCCGGCGGTGCGGGCGACGCGGGCGTCGAACTTCCTGTCGGCGATGTCGTTGACGGTGCATCCCGCCCCGCGCATGACCATGGCGCCGGCGGCGAACAGCGCCATCAGCCACGGGTCCGGCCAGGACGTCGCGGCAAGCGACAGGCTCCACCAACAGGGGAAAAGCAGAAGCCAGGTGCCGATGGGACGGTCGAGCCGGGCCAGCCTGAGATAGGGGCGCATTCCCGCCGGCGCCAGGCGGTCGATCCAGGACAAGGCGGGGATGTCGCTGGCGGCGCTCTTGAGCGTGTCCGTCATGGGTGAAAGTAATACGTCATCTGCTCCCGGGCAGGCAAACGTCGGCGGGTTTTTTTATGGCGGTTTAGCCCCTTCCGAGCTTGACGCCATCGGCGAACTGCCCTTTGCTAGCGCCGTCGGACTGGGGCCGCGCGTCCTTCACGCCGAAACGGCGACCCTCGCGGCCCTGGCCTGCCTGCAGGCCTTGGCCGGCGACTGGCGCGGCCAACCGGACGGACCCACATGAACACGACCTCCGAGGACGCTGAGGCCCAGGGCGGGCCCATCACCGAGGCCCGCCCCCTGATCGAATACATGGAGGCCGGATGCAAGGCGCCGGAGGACTGGCGCATCGGCACCGAGCACGAGAAGTTCGCCTACGACCTCGACACCCTGCGCCCCCTGGAATACGAAGGCGGAATCCGCGCCATCCTGGACGGCCTCACCCGCTTCGGCTGGGAGCCGGTCATGGAGGCGGGCAATCCCATCGCGCTGACCAAGGCGGACCGGAGCTCCATCACCCTGGAGCCGGGCGGCCAGATCGAGCTCTCGGGCGCGCCCCGGGAAACGGTCCACCAGACCTGCAAGGAGGTCGCCCTGCACCTGAAACAGGTGAAGGCGGTTGCCGACGAGCTGAACGTCGGCTTCCTGGGCCTCGGCTTCCAGCCCAAGTGGCCGGTCGCGGAACTGCCGTGGATGCCCAAGGGCCGCTACCGGATCATGCGCGAGCACATGCAGAGGCGGGGCAATCTCGGCCTGGAGATGATGCTTGCCACCTGCACCGTGCAGGTGAACCTGGATTTCGATTCGGAATCCACCATGGTGAAAATGTTCCGCACCAGCCTCGCCCTGCAGCCGGTGGCGACGGCGCTGTGGGCCAATTCCCCCTTCACGGAGGGCAAGCCCAACGGCTTCCTCTCGTATCGCAGCCACATCTGGACCGACACCGACCCGGACCGCTGCGGCATCCTTCCCTTCGTTTTCGAGGACGGCTTCGGGTTCGAGCGCTACGTGGACTACATGCTCGACGTGCCCATGTATTTCGTCTACCGCTCGGGCGTCTACATCGATGCCGCGGGGCAATCCTTCCGCGACTTCATGGCCGGCCGGCTGCCGGCGCTGCCGGGCGAGCGCCCCACCATCGCCGACTGGGTAGACCACCTGAGCACCGCCTTCCCCGAGGTCCGATTGAAGCAGTTCCTGGAAATGCGCGGGGCCGACGGGGGGCCGTGGTCCCGGCTCTGCGCCCTGCCCGGGTTCTGGGCCGGACTGCTCTACGATCCGGTCGCGCTGGACGCCGCCTGGGACCTGGTCAAGGACTGGACGGCGGAAGAACACGCCATGCTGCGCCTGCAAGTGCCCCGGCTGGCCCTGAAAACGCCGTTCCGGGACGAGACCGTCGGCGAGGTGGCGCTGCGTGCCCTCGCCATCGCCGAGGAAGGCTTGCGCCGCCGGGCCAGGCTGGACTCCGCCGGGCAGGACGAGCGCTACCACCTGGAGCCCCTGTTCCGGATCGCCGAGACGGGCGTCACCGCGGCCGAGGAAATGCTGGCCGCCCACCAGGGGCGCTGGCAAGGCGGCGTCGATCCCGTGTTCAGCGAATACGCCTATTGAGGCTCCATCGGCCGGGCGGGGTCAGACCGCCGTGCCGCCGACGGTGAGCTGGTCCACCTTGATGGTGGGCTGGCCGACGCCGACGGGCACGCCCTGGCCCTCCTTGCCGCAGGTGCCGATGCCGGGGTCCAGCTCCATGTCGGTGCCCACCATGGACACGCATCCCAGCACGTCCGGCCCGCTGCCGATCAGGGTCGCCCCCTTGACGGGGGGACCGATGCGCCCGCCTTCGATCAGGTAGGCCTCGGTGCACGAGAACACGAACTTGCCCGACGTGATGTCCACCTGGCCGCCGCCGAAGGTGACCGCGTAAACCCCCTTGTCGACGGAGCGGATGATGTCCTCGGGATCTTCCCGGCCGGCCATCATGTAGGTGTTGGTCATGCGCGGCATAGGGGCGTGGGCGAAGGACTGGCGGCGGCCGTTGCCCGTGGACCGCGTCCCCATGAGGCGGGCGTTCATGCGGTCCTGGATGAGTCCGGTGAGTATCCCATCCTCGATCAGCACCGTGTTCTGGGCCGGTGTTCCCTCGTCGTCGATGGTCAGCGAGCCGCGCCGGTCGTGCATGGTGCCGTCGTCCACCACGGTGACGCCGGGGGCGGCGACCCTTTCCCCCATGAGGCCGGAAAAGGCCGAGGTCTTCTTGCGGTTGAAATCGCCTTCCAGGCCGTGGCCGATGGCTTCGTGAAGCAGGATGCCGGGCCAGCCGGGGCCGAGCACCACCGGCATCTCGCCGGCCGGCGCGGGCACCGATTCCAGGTTGACCAGGGCCTGGCGAAGGGCCTCGTCCACGAACCCCTTCCAGGACTCCGGCTCCAGGTAGCGCTCGTAATCGACGCGCCCGCCGGCCCCGTAGGAGCCCGTTTCCATGCGCCCGCCGCTGCTGCAGACCACCGAGACGTTGAGGCGCACCAGGGGCCGGATGTCGCCGAGACGCAGGCCGCCCGGGCGCAGGATCTGCACGGCCTGCCACACCCCGGAGAGCGACACCGTGACCTGGCTCACCCGTTCGTCACGGCCACGCGCATAGGCGTCCATGTCGGCCAGAAGCTTCACCTTATCGGCGAAGTCCACCCGGGTGAGCGGATTGTCGTCCCCGTAGAGCTGGAGGTTGGTGCCGGCGGGAGCGGCGGCCAGGGTGCCGCCGTGCCCGGCGCGCACGGTTTTCACGGTCTCGGCGGCGCGCCTCATGGCGTCCTCGCTCAATTCGGAGGCATGGGCGTAGCCCGTGGTCTCGCCCGAGACGGCGCGCAAGCCAAACCCTTGCGAGGTGTCGAAGGACGCGCTCTTGAGCCGCTCATCATCGAAGAGCAGGCTCTCTGACTGGCGGTATTCCAGGAACATCTCCCCGTCGTCGGCGCCTTTAAGGGAGTCGTCCACGATGGCCTCGACGCGGCCCAGGTGGAGCCCGGCGCGCTCGAAGAACAACTTGTCGGTGACGGCGAGGTCCGTCATGGCGGCCGCTCCTCCTCCTGATTAACGGGGGAAATGGTTCGTCCCACGCCCGTCTATATATAGGCATTCGGCCGCCGGGACCACGGGGGGGGCCTGTAATTTCTCCTTGACGCCCAGGCCCCGGCTCGATATCCCGGAAGTCCGTGGTGATTTGCTCGACCGGCTTGCGGCCACGTTAAACAAACAGCTAAAAGGTCGGAGCTTGGATCAAAGCCCTGACCGCACCGGTCGGGGCGTTTTTTTTGGCTTATACCTTTGGTATTACATGAAAGCGGAGTGACGGACATGGGAAACAAGGAAAATCGATCCTGGCGGCGGGCCACGCAGCTGGTGCGCGGGGGCACGGACCGCTCCCTTTTCGACGAGACCTGCGAGGGCCTGTTCATGACGTCTGGCTACGTCTATTCCTCGGCCGAGGAAGCCGAGCGGGCCTTCAAGGGAGAGGTTAAGCGCTTCATGTATTCACGCTACGGCAACCCCACCGTGGCCATGTTCGAGAAGCGCCTCGCCCTGCTCGAGGGGGCCAAGTTCTGCTTCGCCACCGCCAGCGGCATGGCCGCCGTCTTCGCGTCGCTCGCCTGCATGCTCAAGGCCGGCGACCGGGTGGTGGCGTCCAGGGCGCTCTTCGGGTCCTGTCACTACATCATCTCCGAGGTGCTGCCCGCCTTCGGCATCGAGACGGAACTGGTGGACGGCACCGATCTGGAGCAGTGGGAAGGCGCGCTCGCGACCCCGGCCCGGGCCGTGTTCCTGGAAAGCCCGTCGAACCCGACCCTCGAGATCATCGACCTGGCGGCGGTGGCGGAGCTTGCCCATGCCGCCGGGGCGCGCCTCATCGTCGACAACGTCTTCGCCACGCCGGTGCTGCAAAGGCCCTTCGAGTTCGGCGCCGACATCGTCATGTATTCGGCCACCAAGCACATCGACGGCCAGGGGCGCACCATGGGCGGCGCCATCCTCACCAACGACGAGGAATACTTCGAGGACCTGTTCATCCCCTTCGTGCGCAACACCGGCCCCTGCATCAGCCCCTTCAACGCCTGGCTTCTCCTGAAAGGGCTGGAGACCCTGGACATCCGCGTCCGCCAGCCCTGC
>JADFTO010000184.1 GCA_022560215.1 Pseudomonadota bacterium
GTCGATGATGATGGCGGTCTTGCCGGTCTGGCGGTCGCCGATGATCAGCTCGCGCTGGCCGCGGCCGATGGGGATCAGGATGTCGATGGCTTTCAGCCCCGTCTGCATGGGTTCGTGAACGGACCTGCGGGGGATGATGCCCGGCGCCTTGACCTCGACGCGCCCGCGCCCGGATCCCTTGATCGGTCCCTTGCCGTCGATGGGGTTGCCCAGCGCGTCCACCACCCGGCCGAGCAGTCCCTTGCCCACCGGCACGTCGACGATGGCGCCGGTGCGCTTGACCATGTCGCCTTCCTTGATGGTGCGGTCGTTGCCGAAGATCACCACGCCCACGTTGTCGCTTTCCAGATTCAGCGCCATGCCCATGATGTTGCCCGGGAACTCGACCATTTCGCCGGCCTGCACTTTGTCCAGCCCGTGGACGCGGGCGATGCCGTCGCCGACCGAAAGCACCTGGCCCACCTCGGCGACCTCGGCTTCGGTGCCGAAATTGGCGATCTGTTCCTTGAGGATTGCGGATATCTCCGCCGCCCGGATTTTCATCTAACCGATCCCTTTCATGGCAAGGCGCAGGCGTTGCAGTTTGGTGCTGAGCGAACTATCGACCATGCGCGACCCGACCTTGACGATCAGGCCCCCGAGCAGCCCGGAATCAACCCGCGCGTCCACGGAGACCCGGGTCCCCACCACTTTCCTGACGGCGTCGCCGATGGCCTTCAGCTGTGTCTTGGTGAGCTCCCTGGCCGAGACCACCTCGGCGGTGGCCTCGCCCCGGCGCTCCGCCAGCAGGGCATGGTAGGCCCCGATCATGCCGGTGAGCTGGAACAGGCGCCGGTTTGCCGCCACGACGCCGACGAAGCGCCGGGTCAGGTCGCTCATTCCGGCCTCCTCAAGGACCGCCGCCATGGCCCTGCTCTGGTCGGCGCGGCCGATCGCCGGGGACCGGATCAGGCGGGTCAGGTCGTCGCTGCCATGGATCATGGCCGCCAAATCGCGGAGATCCTCGGACACCTGGTCCAGGATCTTGTCGGCCTCGGCAAGGTCGTAGAGAGAGCCGGCATAACGGCCGACGAGGCCGGCGGCGCCCGTAATTTTGGATGACACCTGGGTTAAGTCCCCGTTTCGACGAGATTACGGCAAGACGCCGATTCCCATAAGCTCAAAGCTCCCAAGGAAAACGCCGAATTCCTAGCATACGCCTTGGGGCCGCGCAAGACGGCTCCCCCCGGCGGGAATTGGGGGAAATATCTTGCCTTCCCGCCTTCCAGGGCGAGGGGCCTGGAGCGCCGGCGCGGGCAATCACCCTAAAGGAAGCTGTAGGGGTCCACGTCCACCTGGACGCGCACCTTGCCGGGCAGGGAAACGGATTGGAGCCAGCGGCGGACGTGGGCCTGGACGGCAACTTCGCGGCCGGCCTTCAGCAGCAGGCGCCGCCGGTGCCGCCCCCTGAGCAGGGCGAAGGGCGCCGGCGCCGGGCCCAGGACGCGGACGCCGTCGGCCTCGGGCGCGGCCCGGCTCAGGCGCCGGGACGCGTCATCGACGGCGGCCTCGTCGGTGCCCGAGACGATCAGGGACACCAGCTTGCCGAAGGGCGGCATGGCCGCGTCGCGCCGGGCCCGGGCCTCGGCCTCCATGAAGCGCTCGCGGTCGGCGGACGCCAGGGCCTCCATGACCGGGTGCCCGGGCATGGAGGTCTGCACCAGGACCCGCCCCGGCCGGCGTTCGCGTCCGGCCCGGCCCGCCACCTGGGTGAGCAGCTGGAAGGTCCGTTCCGCCGCCCTCAGGTCGCCGCCGGCGAGGCCGAGGTCGGCGTCGATGGCGCCGACCAGGGTGAGCAGGGGGAAATGGTAGCCCTTGGCCACGATCTGGGTGCCGATGACCAGGTCGATCTCGTGATCCTCCATGCGGCGCACCAGCTCCTGGGCCGCCTTGGGGCCGGTGATGGTGTCGCTGGCGGCGATGGCGTAGCGGATGCCGGGCAAGAGGGCGTCGACTTCCTCGGCCAGGCGCTCGACGCCCGGCCCGCAGGCGGCGAACTTGTCCTCGGCCTGGCAGTTCGGGCAGCGCGCCGGGCGGTTGGCCCGATGGCCGCAATGGTGACAGAGCAATTCTCCCCGCCGCCGGTGCTCCACCAGCCAGGCGGTGCAGCTGGGGCATTTCAGCCGGTGGCCGCACCTCCGGCAGAGCGTGAGGGGGGCGTAGCCCCGGCGGTTGAGGAACAGCATGGCCTGCTCGCCGGCGGCCAGGGTCTCCTTCAGCGCCCCTTCGAGGTCCGGCGACAGCCAGCGGCCCCTCGCAGGCGGGTTCCGGCAGAGGTCGATAAGGCTGATCCGGGGCAGGGCGGCGCCCGCGTGGCGGTCGGGCAGGAGGAGGGTCTCATAGCGTCCCGTGCTCACGTTGACGGTGCTCTCCAGGGACGGGGTGGCCGACGCCAGGACGATGGGGAAATCCCCCAGCCTGGCCCGCACCACCGCCATGTCGCGGGCGTTGTAGACGACTCCTTCTTCTTGCTTGAAGGACGGCTCGTGCTCCTCGTCGACGACGATCAGGCCCAGTTCGGGGTAGGGCAGGAACAGGGCCGAACGCGCCCCCACCACGACCCTGGCGCCGCCGTCGGCCACCGCCCGCCAGGCGGCGCGCCGCCTGGCCGGCGTCAGGTCCGAATGCCACTCGGCGGGTTCGGCGCCGAAGCGCTCCCCGAAGCGGTCCAGCCACTGGGCGGTGAGCGCGATCTCCGGCAACAGGACCAGGACCTGGCGGCGGCGTTTCAGGGCCTCGGCCACGGCCTGGAAGTAGACCTCCGTCTTGCCCGATCCGGACACCCCGTCGAGCAGGGTGACGCCGAACCCTCCCCGCCGCGCCTTGGCCTCCAGGTTCCGCGCGGCGGACGCCTGATCGGCGGACAGTTCCGGCCCCGGCCGGCGCCAGTCGGGCTGGGCCATGGGCCGGCCGGGAAGGGTCACGGCCCGTATGGCGCCGGCCCCCTCGAGCCCCCTGACCACCGAGGTTCCCGTCGCCGCCTCGCTGGCCAGTTCGCTCAAGCTCCGGGCGGGGCCGTCCGCCAGGACCTCCAGGACCCGGCGCCGCGCGGCGGTCATGCGCAACCCGGGGTCATCGCGGCCCCGCACGTAGGCGACGACGGGCTTGGGCGCGGCCAGGGCGGCAGGCACGCTCATGGCCATCTTGAGGACGGCGCCCGCCGGATAAAGGGTGTAGGCGGCCACCCAGTCGACGAAGCGCATGGACTGATCGGGCAGCGGCGGCGCCTCCAGGAGGCCTAAGACCTCCTTCAGCCTTTCCTCCGCCACCTCGCCCGAGCCGGGGCCCCAGACCACGCCCGCGGTCTGGCGGGGGCCCAGAGGCACGGAGACGAAGTCGCCCGCCTGCAGGGACATGCCCTCGCCCACCCGGTAGTCGTAAGCGGCGTCCAGGGGCAGGGGCAGGAGGACGCGAACGAGGTCGCCGGGACGGAAGGGGCGGGCACTGGCGCGGGTTAAGGGCATGGGCTACACTCTACTCGTTCCCCTCCACATAGCCCGCACGGTTTCATGGCCGGAAAAAAAGAAGACGCCACGGCTGCCGAGGACGAGACGAAAGAGCTCAGGCCCGAACGGATCGCCCGCTGGCTCCGCCGCCATCCCGACTTTTTCGCCACCCGCCCGGACCTGCTGTCGCAAATGACCTTCCCGTCGCGGTGGAGCGGCGACGGCGTCATCGACATGCAGCGCTACGTGCTCGAGCGCCGGCAGGAAGAGATCGAGAACCTCCGCAATTGCGCCATCGAGGTCATCGAGACCAGCCGTTCCAACCTGTCGTCACAGACCCGCACCCATGCCGGGGCGCTCGCCCTGGTGGCGGCGGAGGACTTCGACGACCTGGTCGGCATCGTCAACGACGACCTGCCCCTGCTCCTCGACGTGGACGTGGTCACCATCGGCTTCGAGGCCCGCGCCGAGGCCGCCGCCGGCCACGTCTCCCCCCACGTCGGGGCCCTGGACCAGGGCGCCGTCGACCGCCTGCTCGGCAACGGGCGGGACGTGGCCCTTGTTCGCGATATCGGCGCCGACGGCGACCTCTTCGGCGCCGCCGCCGGGCTGGTGCGTTCCGCCGCCCTGGCCCGTTTGCGTCCGGCCCGGGACGTGCCCGTAGGGTTGCTGGCGCTGGGGTCGCGCGGGGACGTCTTCTATTCCGGCCAGGGGACCGAGCTGGTCGGCTTCCTGGCCCGGGTGCTGGAGTTCTGCCTCCGCCGCTGCCGGGAAAACCCGCCCAGCTAGAGTATTTTCCACACAAGATGTATGATGGGGAATGGGTGGCGACCACACTATGTTGCAAACTAGCGGCGAGGCGCCCGCCGTCACGGCGGAGCCGGCCGTCGCCGCGGCCGTCGAGGACTGGCGGGACTGGCTCGCCCACGAACGCCGCGCCTCGCCTCACACCCGGGCGGCCTACGGCCGGGACCTGGCCAGATTCCTCAGTTTCCTCACCGGGCATCTCGGCTTCCCGCCCGGGCTCCAGGACCTGGAGGGCCTGACCCAGGCCGATTTCCGCGGCTTCCTGGCGCGGCGCCGGGCAGACGGCCTGTCCAGCGCCTCGTTGGCCCGCGCCATTGCCTCGCTGCGCGGCTTCTTCCGCTTCCTGGAGCGGGCCGGCCTGGTCCGCAATACAGCCATTACCGGGGTGCGCACGCCCAAGGTTCCGCACTCTATCCCCAAGGCGCTCAGCGCCGAAGAGGCCCTTGAGGCGGTGGACGCCGCGGCCGAGATAAGCCCCGTCCCCTGGATCGCCTTGCGCGACGTGGCCATGACGGCGCGAATCCCCGGCGCATCCACCGCGACCGGTTTCTCGCAGAAGATATGTACGCCCGCCTCCACCGCAGCATCAAGCACCACAAACTTCTCATCATCCGATAACTTGGCGTCATACTCAACGGTGAGTTGGAGTTCCATAACCGACCCGGCATCCAACGCAGCAATGTGTGCCGTGTCCGTCGCCTTGCGTGGGTTCACCGTGCCAGACTCAGTCCGCAACTCCGCGAGACGCACACGATCTTGCAAGCGGATCTGCGCGAGGCGAAAGAAGCCGAACAGCTGTTCGCGGATGCACTCGACACCTTCTCCCAGATAGATGTATTGATTGTGAACGCCGGAATCTGGAACCCGCAATCCAAGCCGCTCTGCGACATGACCGTGCAGCAATGGGACGAGACCATAGCCGCTGACTTGACCAGCGCGTTTTTGACGTGCAGGGCTTTTCTCCGGCATTTGAAGAAAAAAGCTCGCGAGTCCGCCTCGATCGTCTTGGTGGGCTCGACCGCGGCGCTCTTCGGCGAAGCCGGTCATGCCGACTACTCGGCTGCCAAGGCAGCTCTGACCTATGGCCTGACTGCAAG
>JADFTO010000185.1 GCA_022560215.1 Pseudomonadota bacterium
TCCGGCATGGACGGCGTCCATGATCTCGACCACGGTCAGGCCCTTCTCGGGGTCGAGCGTCGTGCCCCAGAAGTCCTCGAAGCGGGCGCGGATGTCGGGGTCCTCCACCGACTGGTAGTCTGGAAAGGCCATGGGGATGAGCCCGACGTCGGATGCGCCCTGGACGTTGTTCTGGCCGCGCAGGGGGTGGAGGCCCGTGCCCGGCCGGCCCACGTGGCCGGTGATCAGCGCCAAGCTGATCAGGCAGCGGGCGTTGTCGGTGCCGTGGACGCTTTGGGATATGCCCATGCCCCAGAAGATGATCGCCGCCTTGGCGCCGGCATAAAGGCGGGCCACGGTTCTGAGGGTGTCGGCCGGGATTCCACAGACCGCTTCCATGATTTCGGGCGTGAAGGGCTTGATGTTCTCCATCAGGGTCTCGAAGCCTTCGGTGTGGGCGGCCACGTACTGCTTGTCGTAGAGTCCTTCCTCGATGATCACGTTAATGAGGGCGTTGAGCAGGGCCACGTCGGTTCCCGGTTTGAACTGGAGCATGTGGGTGGCGTGGCGCGACAGGGCCTGTCCCCTGGGGTCCATGACGATCAGGGCCTTGCCCGCTTTCGCGGCGTTCTTGAAGAAGGTGGCGGCGACGGGATGGTTTTCCGTGGGATTGGCGCCGATGACGATGATCACGTCGGAATCGGATGCCGCCATGAAAGGCGCCGTCACCGCCGCCGAGCCGATGGTTTCCAAGAGCGCCGCCACGGATGAGGCGTGGCAGAGCCGGGTGCAGGGGTCCACGGTGTTGGTGCGAAATCCGGTGCGCACCAGCTTCTGGAACATGTAGGCTTCCTCGTTGGAGCCCTTGGCCGAGCCGAAGCCGGCCATGGCCTTGCCGCCGTCGCGATCGATGATGGTCTTCAGGCCGCTAGACGCCCGGGCCAGGGCCTCTTCCCAGGTGGCTTCGCGGAAATGGCTTTCGGGGTGGGCGGGGTCGATGCCGTGATCGACGGCCTTGGGCGCGTCGTCCCGGCGGATCAGGGGCACCGTCAGCCGTTGGGGATGGGTCACGTAGTCGAAG
This sequence comes from Pseudomonadota bacterium, assembly GCA_022560215.1. Lineage (GTDB taxonomy): Bacteria > Pseudomonadota > Alphaproteobacteria > Rhodospirillales > 2-02-FULL-58-16 > JADFTO01. The sequence continues at coordinate 1,061 of JADFTO010000185.1, forward strand.
CCGAAGCGGCCCTTGACGCAGAGCCGGTTAAGGTTGGAAGGCCCGGCCCGGCCGTCGACGGCGGCGATCCGGTTGTCGGCGATGCGGTAGGTCATCTGGCAGCCGACGCCGCAATAGGGGCAGACGCTATGCACCTCGTCCAGGTCATCGGTCAGCCCGACGCCCGCGTCGTCGAGGAGCGCCGTCTCCATGAGGGCGCCGGTGGGGCAGGCCTGCACGCATTCGCCGCAGGCGACGCAGGTGCTGTCGCCCATGGGGTCGTCGAAATCGAAGACGATCTTGGAATCCGCGCCGCGCCCGGCCATGCCGATGACGTCGTTGACCTGGACCTCGCGGCAGGCGCGGACGCAAAGGTTGCAATGGATGCAGGCGTCCAGGTTGACCGTCATGGCGGGATGGCTGGCGTCCGTCTTAGGCGTTGCGCGGGCCGGGAAGCGGCTGGTGCTTAAGTCCATGGCGTCGGCCCAGTGCCAGAATTTTGAAGCGCCGTCGTGGGCCTCTTCCCGCGCCGGCTGGTCGGCGATCAGGAGTTCCATGACCATGCGCCGGGCCGTCCGCGCCCGCACCGATTCCGCGGTCACCTTCATGTCCGGGGTGGGGATGCGCAGGCAGGACGGCGCCAGCGCCCTCTCGCCCTCGATCTCCACCATGCAGACGCGGCAATTGCCGTCCGGCCGGTATCCCGGTTCGGGGGTATGGCAGAGATGGGGGATGTCGATCCCTTGGCGCTTGGCCACCTGCCAGATGGTTTCCCCCTCTTCGGCGATGACGGCGCGGCCGTCGAGGATGAAGGAGACGCTCATGGCAGGTCCTCCGGAAAATACTTGAGTGCCGAGAGCAGGGGATTGGGCGCCGCCTGGCCCAGGCCGCAGATGGATGCGTCGACCATGGCGGTGCTCAACTCGGTGAGCAGGGCCTCGTCCCAGGGGCCGTCCTCCATCAGCTTCACCGCCTTCTCGCAGCCCACCCGGCAGGGCGTGCACTGGCCGCAGCTTTCGTCCGCGAAGAAGCGCATCAGGTTGAGGGCGGCGGCCGCCATGTTGTCCTGGTCGGAGAACACGATCACGGCCGCCGAGCCGATGAAGCAGTCCAGCTCATCCAGGGAGCCGAAATCAAGGGGGATGTCGGCCTTCGACGCGGGCAGGATGCCGCCAGAGGCGCCCCCCGGCGCGTAGCCCTTGAAGGTGTGGCCGTCGGCCATGCCGCCCGAGAACTCCTCGATCAGCTCATTCGCGGTGACCCCCGCCGGGGCCAGCTTGACGCCTGGCTCCTTGACCCGGCCGGAGACGGAAAAGTAGCGCGATCCCCGGCATCCCCTGCGGCCTTCGCCCGAATACCAGGCCGGCCCCTTCTGCAGGATGTCGCGCACATAGAACACGGTTTCCGGGTTGTTGATCAGGGTCGGGCGGCCGAACAGGCCCTTCTCGGCCAGGTAGGGGGGGCGGTTGCGGGGCAGGCCGCGCTTTCCCTCGATGCTCTCGACCATGGCTGATTCCTCGCCGCAGATGTAGGCCCCGGCGCCGCGCCGGAGGTGGATGCGCGTGGCGCTCGCCAGTCCCGCCCCGGCCAGGCGCTCGATCTCGGCCGTGAGCATCCGGCGCAGGCCCGGATACTCGTCGCGGAGATAGACGTAGACGTCCTCGGCCTCCACCACCCAGGCGGCGATCAGCATGCCTTCGAGCACGCGGTGGGGATCGGTTTCCATGAGCATGCGGTCCTTGAAGGTGCCGGGTTCGCCCTCGTCGGCGTTCAGCGCCATCAGGCGCGGTCCCGGGTAGCCGCTGACGATGCGCCATTTCCGTCCCGTCGGAAATCCCGCCCCGCCCATGCCGCGAAGGCCCGACTCCTCGACGGCCTGGATCACGTCGTCGGAGCTCCTGGTTCCGTCCAGGCAGTCGCCCAAGATCGCGTAGCCGCCGCTTGCCCGATAGGCCTCGAGGCCCGTGTAGGGGGGGATCTCGGGCTCCAGGTCGCCTGACTCGATCGCCGCCGCCACGGCGGGCGCGTCCGCGCCCGTGACGTGGCGATGCCCGGCCTCGACCACGGGCGCCCTATCGCAGCGCCCCATGCAGGGTGCGCGGACGACGCGGACGCCGGCCCCGAATCGGCCTTTCAGCTCTTCCAGGAGCGCGCCCGCCCCCATCATCTCGCAGGGCAGGCCGTCGCAGACACGGACGGTGACCGTATGTTCGGCCCCTTCCTCGGTCACGTGGAAATGGGCGTAGAAGGTGGCCACCTCGTACACTTCGGTGAGCGCCAGGCCCATTTCGGCGGCCAGGGCCGCCAGGTGGGCCGCCGAAAGCGAGCCGTGGCGGTCCTGGATCAGATGCAGGTGCTCGATCAACAGGTCGCGGGAGCGGGGCCGGTCGCCGAGGAGGTCCCGCACCCGGGCGAGGGCGCTCGAGTCCACCTGCCGGCCTTTGGGGTACCCCGGTTTTCGGCTGATATGGTTCATGGGCTCTTACTTAATCGCTCCGGCACATGCCTTCCAACCCTAATCCCGAGGCTGGGGCACTATCCGGTAAGTGGGTATCAATTTGATGGGAGCAAATCGGTTCATCCAGGCAGGCGCGGCTGGAAGCTGGATGCGGTGCCATCGGGCGAGTGCCGCAACGAACCCGGGGGGCTGCCGTCACTTCCGGGTAGTGCCGCAACCAGACTTACGACGCTGGTCTCGATCCCCCGCCATCACCGATGAGGCTGAAAGGCGCCCAGAAGATGGGATGGGCGTAGGAGAACACGGTCTTGCCGCTCTCAGGGTCCACGTAGCCGGGGCCGTCGATCAAGGCGTTCATGGATTGGCGAAGCGCTTCGGCACGGGTCAGGTTGTCGTTCGCGGCTTGGCGCTTGAAGAGGTCGGTCGTCAGAGCCTTGGCGCTGGTCGTCTCGACCGGCCAGTTGCTGACCAGGAGCGCCCGGGTGCCGGCGTAGAAGAAGGCGCGCCCCAGGCCGGAGACCGCTTCGGCTCCAGCGCCCTCGCCGCTCGCCGTGTTGCACGCCGACAGCACCACCCAGTCGGCGTCCAGTTTGAGGCCCAATATCTCACCCATGGTCAGCAGCCCGTCGTTGTCGGGATCGTTGGCGACATCGGGAGCACTGAAGGCCAGCGCCGGCTGGGTCAGGCCGTCGAGGTCGCCCGGCACCAGGCCATGGGTGGCGAAGGCCAGCACCTTGTAGCCGGACAGGTCCATGCTCTTGATCCGGCCCTCGTTGGCCCGCTCCCCCAGGAAGACGTCCTCGGTCAGGTCGGCGTTGAGCGCCACGGCGATGGAGCGCACTTCGTCGGCGGTGTCGGGCAGGCGCGGCAACTGCGCCAGCCCGGCGCTGTCCATCGCCGCCGTCTTGGGCGCCGCGCGCAGGCGCACCGGCAGACCCCGCGTCCTTAGGCCACGGTTGGTCAAGGCAGCCACCTTCACCGGTTGCGCCGCCTGTTCGGCGCTGAACAAGGGATCGCCGAAGCCGGCGAAGGCCTTGCGGTCCGGCGCCCCCGGCGGCAGGCCACGCAGGGTGGCCAGGGAGGCAACCGAGGGCAGCATGGTCACCGAATGGGTTCGCGCCAGCCAGGGCACGTCCCGGTAGTTTGAAAAGAGCGCCCCGGACTCGGGCCCGAGTTCGACCGGCGCCGTCGGCAACAGCGGCAGCGGCAGATACCCGAGCGCCCCGTCCGCCACCACCAGCAGGCTCTTGGCCCGCTTCCAACCCGCCTCGACGGGCTTGAGGAGCCGTTCGTAAAGACCGTAGGCGGCGGCGACGTCGAAGTCGGGGATGTCGCCCAGGGTCTGGGCGTTGGGCTCCAGCGCCGAGCGCAAGAGTGCCACCGTGTCGGCGAGGTTCTCGCGCCCGATGTCGGCGGCGGCGAAGGCGACGGGCCCCCGATTGGGGATCGCCCACACATAGGTCCGATCCTCGACCACATAGGTCGCGATCAACGCCTCGCCGGGGCGCAACGCCGCCCGCGCCTGTTCGATGGTCGCCGGTTTGGGATTGATCAGGTCGGCGTAGTCGGGAAAGCGGGCCTCGATCTCCTCCATCAGCGCCGCCCGCGCCCCGCGCAAAGTGTCGATGCGGGTCCTGAGGTCCTGGACGGCCCGTGGGTCCCGCTGATCGGTCGGCGCCGAAAGCAGGTTGGCGAGCAACCCGTAAAGGGCGCTTACTTGTTTTTGCGCGTCCTGCTCGCGACGCACCAGGTCCGCCAGCGCCGGGTCGCGCGCCGCCGCCCGGGCGCCGGAGGCGGCGAGCGCCCGCTGCACCGAGCGCCCCGGCGCGACATTGGC
>JADFTO010000016.1 GCA_022560215.1 Pseudomonadota bacterium
ATGTCGACCAAGGACTACGCCGTACAGCAGCTCAAGAGCGGCGAGCTGGCGTTCGCCGCCGAGGATCCGGACAGCCCGCAGAACTTCCCGCGCAACCTGTTCGTGTGGCGCTCCAACCTGCTGGGCAGCTCGGGCAAGGGCCACGAGTACATGCTCAAGTACCTGCTGGGTACCCGTAACGGTATCCAGGGCAAGGACCTGGGCGAAATGGGCGGCCAGAAGCCGGAAGAGGTGAAGTGGCACGACGAGGCGCCGGAAGGCAAGCTCGACCTGGTGGTCACGCTGGACTTCCGCATGTCCTCCACCTGTCTCTACTCCGACGTGGTGCTGCCGACGGCCACCTGGTACGAGAAGAACGACCTCAACACCTCGGACATGCACCCGTTCATCCACCCGCTGACCGCGGCCACCGACCCGGCGTGGGAGTCGCGCAGCGACTGGGACATCTACAAGGGCATCGCCAAGGCGTTCTCCGAAGTGTGCGTCGGCCACCTGGGCGAGGAGACCGATCTGGTCACCCTGCCGCACCAGCACGACTCCCCGGCCGAGCTGGCCCAGCCCGAAGTGAAGGACTGGAAGAAGGGCGAGTGCGAGCCGATCCCCGGCAAGACCATGCCGGCGCTGATCGAGGTCAAGCGCAACTACCCCGAGACCTATGAGCGCTTCACCTCCGTGGGCCCGCTGCTCGAGACCATCGGCAACGGCGGCAAGGGCATCGCCTGGAACACCGAGTCCGAGGTCGAGCTGCTCGGCAAGCTGAACTACCGCAAGACCGAAGGTCCCGCCAAGGGTCGGCCGAAGATCGAGACCGCGATCGACGCCGCCGAGATGATCCTGACCCTGGCGCCGGAAACCAACGGTGCGGTGGCGGTCAAGGCGTGGGATGCGCTGTCCAAGATCACCGGACGCGACCACACCCACCTGGCCACGCCCAAGCACGAGGAGAAGATCCGCTTCCGCGACATCGTGGCCCAGCCGCGCAAGATCATCTCGAGCCCGACCTGGTCCGGCCTGGAAGACGAGCATGTCTCCTACAACGCCGGCTACACCAACGTCCACGAGCTGATTCCGTGGCGCACCGTGAGCGGCCGCCAGCAGTTCTACCAGGATCACCCCTGGATGCGCGCCTTCGGTTAGAGCCTGCTGACCTATCGTCCGCCGATCAACACCAAGACCATTACCGGTTTCCAGATGCCGGAGGACAACGGCAACCCGACCAAGGCGCTGAACTGGATCACCCCGCACCAGAAGTGGGGCATCCACTCCACCTACAGCGACAACCTGCTGATGCTAACGCTCAACCGCGGCGGCCCGGTGGTATGGATGTCGGAAAACGACGCCCAGGAGATCGGCATCGAGGACAACGACTGGATCGAGCTGTTCAACGCCAACGGCGCCATCACCGCTCGGGCCATCGTCAGTCAGCGGGTCAAGGACGGCATGGTGATGATGTACCACGCCCAGGAGCGTCAGGTGAACGTGCCGGGCTCCGAGGTCACCAAGACCCGCGGCGGCATGCACAACTCCGTGACCCGGGTGTGCCCGAAGCCGACCCACATGATCGGCGGCTACGCGCAGTTCTCCTATTACATCAACTATTGGGGAACCAGTCCGTCTGAACGCGACCACGGGGTCATCATCCGTAAAATGCCTTTGGGCGCTGAAAACAAGCCGATTTATCAGGAACGTGATCTCCATAAACTACCAGCAAAATGAGTGTAAAGACCATGAAAGTACAAGCTCAGTTAAGCATGACCTTCAACCTGGAGAAGTGCATCGGTTGCAATACCTGCACGGTCGCCTGCAAGAACGTATGGACCAACCGGGAAGGCGCCGAATACATGTGGTGGAACAATGTGGAGACCAAACCGGGCATCGGTTATCCGAAGCAATGGGAAAACCAGGATTTGTGGAAGGGCGGATGGGAGAAGGATGGCGACAAACTGAAACTTCGCTATGGCGGTAAGGCCTACATGCTCTCCAATCTCTTTTTCAATCCCCACACGCCTGAGATGTCGGATTACTACGGAGATGGTGATGTATATTCCTTCACCTTCGATGACCTGCATTCAACCGAGCAATCCAAACAGCCCCCGGTCGCAAGACCTAAATCCATGGTCACGGAAGAAGAGGACATTCCCATTAACTGGGGCGTGAACTGGGAAGATAACGCCGGCGGCACCCACGTTACCGGCAAGCACGATGTGAATTTTAAGGAAATGAGCGAAGCGGAGATGGAAGCGACGCTTAAGTTCAGAGACTGCTTCTATTTCTATCTTCCCCGTATATGCAATCACTGCCTCAACCCCGCTTGCGTAGGCGCGTGTCCATCCGGTGCCGCCTATAAAAGGGAGGAGGACGGTGTCGTTCTCATTGATCAAAAAAGATGCCGCAGCTGGCGCTATTGCGTTTCTTCCTGCCCCTATAAAAAGCCCTATTACAACTGGGCCAGCGGAAAGATGGAGAAATGCATTCTCTGCTATCCGAGAATTGAATCTGGCCTGCCTCCTGTTTGTTTCCATTCCTGCGTAGGAAAAATCCGCTCTTTTGGACTTATTTTCTACGATATGGACCGGGTAGAGGAAGCCGCCCTGGCGGAAGATAAAGACCTGGTCGAGGCACAAAGAGACATCATTCTGGATCCCTTTGACCCAGAGGTAATAAAAGGGGCCAAGGAAAGCGGCATCAGTGACGATTGGATTGACGCGGCACAACGCTCGCCCGTTTATAAAATAGTTAAGAAATGGGAGCTGGCGCTTCCGCTTCATCCCGAATTCAGGACTTTGCCGAGCCTGTTTTATATTCCGCCCTTGGCTCCCATCACGACCAGCGCGGGGAAGAATACCCCTACGGCTGAAGATATCTTTGATATGGAAAAACCGTCGGAAGGCCCGCTTCTCAGCCTCGACGAATTGGAGAAATTCCGTGTGCCCTTCAAGTATCTCGCCAGCATGTTTGGCGCCGGGAATGAAGAAGTGGTGAAGAAGACGCTTCTGCGTCAACTTGCGGTGAGGCACTACGAAAGAAGCAAAAGGGTGGATAACAAGCCCGATCTGGAAGTGCTCGAAAGAGTTGGATTGAGCGAAGAAGACGCAAATGGAATAGTGCGGGCATTGTCCCTTGCTTTTTACGACGAACGCTTTGTGGTTCCCAATGCAAAACGCGAAGAGGCAGACATCAGTCCATATACCGAGCGTGGCTTCGCCGGCTTCGACCAGATGAATCCCTGGTCGCCTATGAAAAGAAGAAAAAGTTATCACAAATCACATCACACAGGTTCGAAAAGTCATGAGTAGTTTGAACGGAACGCAAATATTGAAAGATGTTTACGCGCTCATCGCCGAATTGTGGTGCAGCCCGCCCGAAGACGATGCGAAGAGGGAGGGAATTAAGAAAGATGCGAAAGAAGTGGTTAAAAGATTGGAAAGCATTGATAAAGAGAGTGCGATGTTGCTTTCCAGGTTCCTCGGGGAAAACGCTATTACCGAAGAAGACTATATCGATTTATTTGAATTGGACCCTCAATGCCCCCTGTATCTTGGAAGTCATACCTATGACGAACCCAAGACGTGTGCCACTGCCGCCGTTTCCGACAGAAACGAATACATGATTGAACTGAATGGCATATACAACCACTTCGGGCGCAAGCCGAATGGAAAAGAGTTGCCGGATTACCTGCCGTTAATGGTGGATTTTCTTTCACTGACGACTGAATCAAAAGACGACCCCGTTAGGGAAAAACTAATTAAGGAATATATTTTGCCGTTTCTGCCTCCGATGCGTTCCCGGCTGGGAGAGTTAAAAACTCCATATCTGCATCTTCTTGATGCACTGGAGAGAGTCATAAACATCGAACTAAAAACACTACCTTTGTCAAAACAACGCGAACAAAAGGTGGAAACCCATGTGGGATAACTTCTTTTTCATCGGGCTGCCCTACATCACCATCACACTGTTTTTCGGTGGCATAATTTACCGTAGCTTTAGCGGAATGATGAGTGAACACAGAGGCAAGTGGGACATGAGCGTCCGCGGGGATTATCTGTGGACAACCCGCTCCACCGGATTCTTCGGCCGTGCCTCCATAGGCCCTGCATCCTTGTGCCTGCACTGGGGCATACTCGTCCTGTTTTTCGCACATCTTGCTGGGTTTATAGGAGGCGCATACAACATCCCCTCCTGGGTTGATTTTTTCAGATGGACGGGACTCGGCGGCGGAATTCTTTTTGTCTATGGAATAGTATGGGCTTTGGCGCGGAGGATCATCATCCCGCAGGTAAAGGCCATGAGCACGCCGGATGATTACATCATCCTTCTGTTCCTGATTTTTATCGCTGGTGTTGGGCTTTATCAATCCGCTGTGGAAATGGTCTTTGGAATATCTTATTCGGTAGGACCCTGGATCGGCAGCATCTTCAAATTACAACCGGATGTTTCGATGATCGCGGGCGCTCCGCTTGTCAATAAACTGCACATCATCCTTGCACTTCTCTTCTTTGCTTACTTCCCCTTTACCAAGCTGGTGCATGTATTCAGCTATCCTTTCGGATACATCACCAGGCCCTTTATTTCCATGAGAAGATACGTGGCATTGAAAAAATAACGAACTTCAAAGAAAACCCCGAGACATTCTGTTTGGACTACACCATCTTCCCCACCGGACATGACCGAGAAGGTCTTCCCTGCTCTCTGTCGGGACCCGCGGAGGTTTAGATCAAGGGCGTCGAACGCCGCCACAGCTTCCTCCGACGAGAAATCCCTCTCTCCGTGAACGCTCGAACAGCAAGACCTGCACTGGAATTCTGTGAAAATGGCAAACACGGCTACCGAATTCGAAAAAAGGAAACAGTATTCCGTCCTTGCCATGAACACCTTGGCCTTCACCGTCAACTTCGCGGTGTGGACCATGTTCGCGGTCATCGGAATCAAGATCAAGTCAGAGCTGGCGCTCAACGAAACCGAATTCGGCCTGCTGGTGGCCACGCCGATCCTCACCGGTTCCTTGGTGCGCTTGCCTCTTGGCTTGCTCACCGACCGCTTTGGCGGACGCGTCGTTTATTTCATTCAGATGATTCTGGTCGCCATCGCCACCTATGGGCTGGCTTTCGCCGATCAATATTGGCAGTACCTCGCCATTGGCCTCTGCGTCGGCCTGGCCGGCGGCTCGTTCGCCATCGGCATCGCCTACACCTCGGCCTGGTTCCAGAAAGAGCGGCAAGGCACGGCGTTGGGCATTTTCGGCGCCGGCAACGCCGGCGCGGCATTGAACATCTTCGTCGCGCCGCTGATCATCGTCGCCCTGGGCTGGCGCGCGGTGCCGACGATCTACTCCGTGTCGATGCTGGTGATGGCCGTCGTCTTTTGGTTTTTCACCTATCCCGATCCCCAGATCGAGGGGCGCAGGAAGTCGGGGAACCTGCCCACTCTTGCCGACCAGCTCGCACCCCTTCGGGATATCCGGGTGTGGCGACATGGTCTCGCCTATTTCTTCGTTTTCGGTGGATTCGTGGCGCTTGCCCTGTGGCTGCCCAAATACTACATCGCGGAATACGGCCTGGAGCTGACGACGGCGGCGTTCATCTCCCTGTTCTTCATACTGCCTTCCGGCCTCATCCGCGCCCTGGGCGGCTGGTTCTCGGACAAGTGGGGCGGCGATACCGTTACCTGGTGGGTGTTTTGGGTTTCCTTGATTTGCCTGTTTTTCCTGTCCTACCCGGCAACCACGTTCACCGTGCACAGAATATCGGGTGACATTACTTTCGATCTTTCCGTCAGCGTATTTTTCTTCACGTTTCTGATCTTCATCGTCGGCATCGCCCAGGGCATCGGCAAGGCCAGCGTCTACCGCAGCCTGGCCGACGAGTACCCGAGGAACATGGGTTCGGTGGGTGGCTTGGTCGGCGTCATCGGCGGGCTGGGCGGTTTCTCCCTTCCCATCATGTTCGGTATCGCCGCCGACGCGACCGACGTTCGCAGCAGCGCCTTCATGCTGATGTACGCCGTTCTCGCGGGGGTCATGATCTGGAGTTGGCGGACGACCAGGCAAGAGCGCCTGGAAATGCTGGAAGGGGATCCGGAATACCGGGAACAGGTGATCCGGGAAGAAGTGCTGGCGGCGGTGCAGCGCCGGCACAGTTGGTTGAGGGATTGGCGCCCGGAGGATGAAGCCTTCTGGGAGGAGACCGGACGGGGCGTCGCCCTACGCAACCTGATCTTTTCCATGCCGCCGTTGCTGTTGTCCTTCGCGGTGTGGATGGTCTGGAGCGTGGTGGTCGTCGAATTGCCTCGCATCGGGTTCCAGTTCACGACAAGTGAGCTCTTCTGGCTGGCTGCCGCGCCGGGCCTTTCGGGCGCCGCACTGCGGCTCCTCTATTCCTTCGTCGTGCCCGTATTTGGGGGCAGAAACTGGACCATCTTCAGCACCGCATCCCTGCTGATTCCGACCTTGTGGATGTCCTTGGCCGTGCAGGATCCGGGCACCGATTACGTTGTGTTCGTCGTCATCGCGCTGCTCTGCGGGCTGGGCGGCGGCAATTTCTCCGCCAGCATGGCCAATATCAGCTTCTTCTTCCCCAAGCGCATGCAGGGCACCGCGCTGGGCTGGAACGCCGGGGTCGGCAATCTCGGCGTCGGCCTGGTGCAGGCGCTGGTGCCCCTGGTGATCTACGTCGGCGCCTTCACCATCATGGGCGGCGAGGCCCAGACCTACGTGGATCAGGGAGTGGTGAGCGAAGTCTGGTTGCAGAACGCCGGCTTCATCTGGGTTCCGTTGATCCTGGCCGCGACCATTGCCGCCGCATGGGGCATGAACAACATACGGGGCGCCCGCGCGACCTTCGGCGAGCAGGTCGTGATCTTCCGGCGCAAGCATGCCTGGCTGCTGGCATGGCTCTACACGGGTACGTTTGGCTCTTTCATCGGATTTGCCGCGGCATTCCCAATCCTTCTGTCGGCGCTGTTCCCGGAATCGGGGGCGGCCAAGTGGGCGTTTATCGGGCCGTTGGCGGGGCCTTGGTCCGCCCGCTCGGGGGGTGGCTGTCCGATCGCCTTGGCGGTGCCAGGGTCACCTTCTGGAATTTCGCCGTCATGGTGGTGGCGGCGTTCGGCGTGTTGATATTCCTGCCTTCCGAATCCGGCGGCAACGAGATTGCCTGGTTCTTCGCGGCCTTCATGTTGCTCTTTATCACCACGGGTATCGGCAACGGGTCGGTGTTCCGTGTGGTGCCGACCGTTTTCCTGGGGCTGCACAAGCGCTGGGCCGAGGGCAAGGATCAGGCCGCGCAAGACGCCGCGACCTCCGCCGGCGAGATCGAAGCGTCGGTAGCGTTGGGTTTCACCGCCGCCATAGCCGCGCTCGGGTTGTTCTTCATACCGGCGCTCGTCGCCGTTTCCATGGACACCACGGACTCGCCCCGGGTCGCCCTGACCGTATTCGTCATATTTTGCCTGACCTGCCTGTTTGCAACCTGGTGGTGGTACCGGCGCAAAGGCGCGGAGGCCAGATGCGACTAGGAGCCTGCGCGGCAGGCAAGGATCGCGAACAAACACGACAATAGGTTGAGGTGAAACGAGATGGCTGATCTAACGAAGTGGGATGTCGAGGATAACGCTTTCTGGGACTCCACCGGAAAACGCATTGCCAACCGGAATCTTTGCATCTCCATCCCGAGCCTCCTGTGCGGATTCGCCGTTTGGCTGTACTGGGGCATCATCACGGTGCAGATGATCAATCTGGGTTTCCCCTTCGCCAAGTCCGAGTTGTTCACGCTTTCTGCCATCGCCGGTTTCTGCGGCGCCACATTGCGCATTCCCAGCACCTTTTTCATCCGCATCGCCGGTGGAAGAAACACCATCTTTTTCACCACCGCGCTGCTGATGATTCCGGCGCTCGGCACGGGCTTCGCCCTGCAGGACAAGGAGACGCCCCTCTGGGTGTTCCAGGTCCTGGCGCTGCTTTCCGGGTTCGGAGGCGGAAATTTCGCCTCTTCGATGTCCAACATCAGCTTCTTCTTCCCCAAACGCATGCAAGGTCTGGCACTGGGCTTGAACGCGGGGCTGGGCAACGCCGGCGTCACCACCATGCAGATTCTGATACCGCTGGTGATGACCTTCGCCCTGTTTGGCGCCTTGAGCGGCGATCCGTTGATCCTGCAGAGCACGTCGGGCACCCTGGTCGGCAAGATTCCGGCGGGCTCCGAAACCTGGATCCCGAACGCCGGGTTCGTCTGGCTGCTGATCCTGATTCCCCTGGCGTTCGCCGGCTGGTTCGGCATGAACAACATCCGCACCGACGAAGTGACCCCGGAGATCGCCGGCGGCACGTCGGGCGCCATCGTCCGCATCTCGGCGATGCTTCTGGTCGGGTTCGTTACCGCGGCTTGCGGCCTCTATTTCATTCTTCCGCCGCCGGTTGGATTGGGTTTGCCGACCTGGAGCAAGTGGTTCGTGCTGTTTGGCGTCATCGCCGCAACCGTCGCGGCGCTTTACTACGTATGTTTTTTCGTCAAGGACAACCTTGGGCGCCAGTACAGAATCTTCCGCAATAAACACACCTGGGTCATGTCCGTCATCTATGTCATGACCTTCGGTTCCTTCATCGGCTACTCGGCGGCGTTTCCACTGGCCATCAAGGTCATCTTCGGTTTTCAACATATCGAGATCGATGGTGTCATAACTCATGACACCCTCAACCCGAACGGCCCGAGCGCCCTGATGTACGCCTGGATGGGACCCTTCATCGGCGCCTTGATCCGCCCCATCGGCGGCTGGATTTCGGACAAGGTCGGCGGGGCGAAGGTCACTCAGATCATCACCATCATGATGATCGCGAGCGCCCTCGGCGTCGCCTACTTCATGAAGGCCGCCTATCGATCGGCGACGCCGGAGGAGTTTTTCGTTCCCTTCTTCCTGCTCTTCCTGGTGCTGTTCGCCGGCACCGGCATCGGCAACGGTTCCACCTTCCGCACCATCGCCATGATCTTCCCCAAGGAACAGGCGGGCCCCGCCCTGGGCTGGACGTCGGCGGTGGCCGCCTACGGCGCCTTCATCATCCCTCAGGTGTTCGGTGAACAGATCAAGGCGGCGACACCAGAGTACGCCCTGTACGGGTTCGCTATTTATTACTTCATCTGCCTGGTGCTGAACTGGTGGTACTACCTGGGGCCGAAAAGAGAGTTCGACAACCCTTAAAAGAGCGGCGGGATTTGAACCCACGACTTCTACAACCCCAGTGTAGTGCGCAGGCGCCTTTCGGGCGCTTTATAGGCGGGACGGCCCTGGCTGCTAAAGCCCGACACCCGCCAGTTGTTTTTCCGGGTAGCGGGGGCCCGCCGCCGCGCCTGGCCTGAAGGCGTCGTTCAGTGCCGAGAGGTCCTCGCCGTTCAGGCTCACGTCCAGGGCCGCGATATTATCCTCCAGGTGCCCCCGGCGCTTCGAGCCAGGGATGGGAACGATGTCGTCTCCCTGTGCCAGGAGCCAGGCCAGGGCCACCTGGGCCGCCGTCGCTCCCTTGGCGGCGGCCACTTCTTCAAGGACCGGAAGCAGGGCGGCCGTATTTTGTTCCATGTTTTCCGGCGAAAAGCGCGGATGGGCGTGACGGCGGTCGCCTTCGATCAGGTCGCCCGGGGTACGGATGGTGGCGCTCAAGAATCCCCGGCCCAAGGGCGCATAGGCCACGAACCCGATGCCGAGCTCCCGGCACAGCGGCAGGATGTCTGCTTCCACGTCCCGGGTCCAGAGCGAGTATTCCGACTGCAGCGCAGAGATGGGATGGGTGGCATGGGCCCGCCTGATGGTGTCGGGCCCGGCCTCGCTGAGGCCCAGGGCGCGGACCTTCCCCTGCTCGACCAGGCGCGACATGGCGCCGACCGTGTCCTCGATGGGCGTCGCCGGATCGACCCGGTGCTGATAGAGGATGTCGATGACGTCGGTCTTCAGCCGGCCGAGGCTCGCCTCACACGCCGAGATGACGTGATCGGGCTTGCCGCAGACGGCGCGCGACCCATCGGGGAGGTGGATGTTGCCGAACTTGGTGGCCAGGATCACGTCACCGCGCCGCCCCTCTATGGCCCGGGCCAGGAGTTCCTCGTTGGCGCCCCGGCCGTAGTTGTTCGACGTGTCCAGGAAGGCCGCATTCAGTTCCATGGCGCGGTGGATGGTGGCGATGGATAAGTCGTCGTCAAACACCCCGTAGGCGATGGTCATGCCCATGCAGCCGAGGCCCACGGCCGGGACCTCGCAATCGCCCAGCTTCCGATTTTTCATCACCGCTTCCCCTCAAGAAAAAGGCCCGAGCGCCGGGCCCCCGATGTGATTGGTCGGAGCGGCGGGATTTGAACCCACGACCCCTACACCCCCAGTGTAGTGCGCTACCAGACTGCGCCACGCTCCGGCCGGGGGGGACTATACAGCGCCCGGCTCCATCAGCGCAAAAGTTTCAAGCCGGGATCAGCCGCCGCGCAGCATTTTGCGCAGTTGCTCCAGTTCCCCGATCACCGCCTCCAACGCGGCCCTTTGGCGGCGGAGCCCGGGCTCTTCGTCCGGGCCGTCCGCGGGCTCCACCTTGGCGCCGTTCTGGCGCAACAGCTTCTGCACGCCCTTGATGGTGTAGCCGTCGGTGTAGAGGAGGTCGCGGATGCGTCGCAGGAGGTCCACGTCCTCGGGCCGGTAATAGCGCCTGCCGCCGCCGCGCTTGAGGGGCTTGACCAGGGAAAACTTGGTTTCCCAGAAGCGGAGCACGTGCTGGGGAAGGTCCAGTTCCGTCGCTACTTCGCTGATGGTGCGGAAAGCCGCGGCCGATTTTGCGATGCGGCGCGCGCCACTGTCGCCTCGGGGCGCTTGCGCCATGGTCAGACTGACGTCCCGGGCCGTCTCAGCTCGTTGATGCGGTCCTTCATGACCTGGGAGGGGCGGAAGACGAGAACCTTTCGGGGCAGGATGGGGACTTCCTCGCCGGTCTTCGGGTTGCGTCCGATCCTTTGGCCCTTCTGGCGCACCGAAAAGCTGCCGAAGGACGAAACCTTGACCGTCTCCCCCCTCGACAGGGCATTGGAAACCTCGGTCAAGACGGCTTCCAGGAGTTCCGCCGACTCGTTCCGGGACAGGCCGACTTCCTGGTACACCATCTCGCCCAGATGGGCGCGCGTGATGGTTTTGGGGGCCATGTCGAGGAGTCTCCTTGGTCTTGTTTCCGAATCAGCCTATCGCCGCGAAATAAATCCGTCAATATCAAAGGGATGACGGGAATGCTTCATCCATGATTGCGGGCTCCGCCCTACCAGCGGACGAGGCAAGCGGCCCAGGTCAAGCCGCCGCCGAGCGCTTCCATCAGCACCAGATGTCCGGGCTGGATACGGCCGTCGTGGATCGCTACGTCGAGGGCCAGCGGGATGGAGGCGGCCGAGGTGTTGGCGTGGCGCTCGACGGTGACGACCACGCGCTCGCCATCCAGGCCGAGCTTGCGCGTGGTGCTGTCCAGGATGCGCTTGTTGGCCTGGTGCGGCACCACCCAGTCGATGTCCTCAGTGCTAAGGCCGTTCGCCTCCACGGCCTCCTTGACGATGCTCGACAAGTTGAGGACGGCGTGCCGGTAGATCTCGCGTCCGGACATGCGCACATGGCCGACGGTCATGGTGGAAGACGGTCCCCCGTCCACGTACAGGAGATCGTTCAGGCGGCCGTCGGAATGCAGGTGGGTGGAGAGGATTCCCCTGCCGTCCGCCGATGAGTTGCCCTTCAGGACCACGGCGCCGGCGCCGTCGCCGAAAAGCACGCAGGTCGAGCGGTCCTGCCAGTCGATGATCCTGGAAAAGGTCTCGGCGCCGATGACCAGGACGGTTTCCGCCTGACCCACCTTGATGAAGTTGTCGCCCACCGACAGGCCGTAGAGGAAACCGGAACAGACGGCCTGGATATCGAAGGCGGCGCCGGTGGTTAAGCCCAGCATGGCCTGGACCTTGGTGGCGGTGGCGGGGAAGGTGTTGTCGGGCGTGGTCGTCGCCAGCACGATCATGTCCAGGTCCTGGGCCGCCATTCCGGCGTCCCTGAGGGCCCTTTCCGCCGAATGGAAGGCGAGATCGGAGGTCAGCTCGCCGTCGGCGGCGATATGGCGCTGGCGGATGCCCGTCCGCTCGACGATCCATTGGTCGGACGTATCCACCGTGGCGGCCAGGTCTTCATTGGTGAGGATTTTTTCGGGCAGGTAGGAGCCGCACCCGATGATCTGGGAGCGCAGGGTCATGAGCCGATTTTCGCCATGGGGGTCCCACCGGCGTTCAGTTTCTGGAAATCTTTCTTGATTCCCTCGTTGTAGCCGTCGGTTATCAGTTCCACGGCTACCCGAATGGCGTTGGAGAAGCCGAAGGCGTCCGTGTTGCCGTGGCTTTTCACGCAGATGCCGTTGAGGCCGACCAGCATGGCGCCGTTGTACTGGCGTGGATCGACGCGCTTGCGGAGGGTCTCCAGCGCCGGGCGCGCGAGAAAGGCGCCGAGCCGCGACATGGGCGAGCTCAACAGGGCTTCCTTGAGGAACTGGCCGAACAGCTTGACCGTGCCTTCCGCCGTCTTGAGGGCGATGTTGCCGGTGAATCCGTCGGTCACCACTACGTCCACGGTGCCTTTGCCGATGTCGTCGCCTTCGACGAATCCGTAGAACTTTATCGGCAGGCTGGTTTCCTGAAGGATCAAGGCCGCTTCCTTGACGGCCTCGTTTCCTTTCAGGCCCTCCACGCCGATGTTGAGGATGCCGATGGTGGGCTGCTCAAGCCCCAGGACGTTGCGGGCGAAGACCTCCCCCATGACGGCGAACTGCACCAGGTTGTCGCTGCTGCATTCCACGTTGGCGCCGAGATCGAGCATCACAGTCTCACCCCGGAGGGTCGGGAAATAGGTGGCGATGGCCGGTCGGTCAATTCCCGGCAGGGTCTTGAGCACGAATTTGGCCATGGCCATCAGGGCCCCGGTGTTGCCGGCGGAAACGACCCCCGCCGCCTCGCCGTCGGCGACGGCGTTGATGGCCAGCCGCATGCTCGAATTGCGCCCGCTGCGGAGCGCCGTTCCCGGCTTTTCGTCGTCGCTCACCGCGTCCTCGGTGTGGCGCACCTGAACGGCGCCCCTGACCCGCCCGAATTGGTCGAGAAGGGGATTGAGCACGGATTCGTCGCCGAACAGCAGATAGTCCACGTCGGGGAGCTTGCCGAGGGCAATGTCGATTCCTTCCACGACCATGCGGGGGGCGAGATCACCCCCCATGGCGTCCAGGGAAAGCGTCAGGCGCTTTGACAAAAGGAATGCGTCCTTGGCTAAGACGTGTCAGGCAACGTCCGCCGCTTCCATAACTTCGCGGTCATTATAATGGCCGCAGGACGGGCAGACGTGATGGGGCCGTTTCAATTCACCGCAATGGGAACAATCCTCGTAGGCCGCGAGCCCAAGCCGGTCGTGGGAACGGCGTTGATTCCGGCGGGACGTGGAGATTTTTTTCTTCGGGACGGCCATAATTCCCCTCATTGGAAAGAGGGGGCTTACTTAAACAAATTGTCGGCCCGGGGCAAGGCGCTTACGACTTCTTTGCAAGTTTATCCTTGAAACCGGCCAGCGCCGCGAAGCCCCCCCTCTTTTCCTTTCCCGTCTCTTCGCTTTCAAAGCCGCCGAAGTCCGCGCCCGGAACCCTGGGAAAGGGGTCGATTTCCAATGCCAACTGTTCGGCGACGACGGCTCCCAAGTCGATGACGCCGTCGATGATGGGATCGGGAGGGTCGTCTGATTTTAGTGTCAGCTCCACGTCTTCGTCCCCGGCGCCTTCCGGGCCATTGGGGCCGAAATGGCGCTGGATGGACGCCTCGATCCTGGATTCCACGGGCTCGAGGGTGACCACGCACGACTGGGTGAGCTCGGCCATGAGCGTGCCCCGGACGCCGATCTTGCCGTCTGCGGGCGAAATCAGGAGCCTAGCCTCCAGCCGCTCCAGGGAGACAAGGCCCAAATGCCGGGCGAGGGCCTCCCTTTCCTCGGCGTCGGCTTCCACGTCGAGCGCGGTCTCGGCGAGACCGGCCACGGCCATGGGGCGGGACAGGTGGGGGATCATATCTGATCGGCCCCGCTCCCTGGCGGGGGGCCGAAGGCGACCTCGCCCTCAAGGAGCCGCTCCACGTCCATGGCGTCCAGCGCTTCGGCCTCACTGCGCATGTAACGGCACATGGCCCCGGGGTCTTCGGGTTCCCGCTGGCGGTAGAGGTTGCGCAGGAGGGCTTCGGCCAGGACCTCGTCGCCGCTGGCCAGCCCCGCTTCGTAGGCCGCGATGCGGCCGTAAAAGGCCTTGGCCATGGCCTTGACGCGCCTGCTCACCCCGAGATCGCCGGCGCCCATTTCGCGCAAGTTGTTTTCCATGTCTTCGAACATGGTGTCGAATAGATTCTGGGCCAGGTCCGCCGTTCTTTCATGGTCCCGTTTCAGACGGCGGAGCACGAGAAAGGCGTGCAAGGCGATCATGTCGAACCGGCCGTCCACGGAATCCGACACCCCGCAGTTCAGGTAGAACTCTGGACGCCGCGCCTGGAGCACCACGCTCTCGTAGAGATCGCGGGCGGGGTGGCGGCCGTCCTTGGGTGCTGGGTGGTTCATGGGTCATCCATCGATGATCGAATTTGACATGCCGCTTGCCAAGGTGCTTTGATTCGGGGGAAACCTTATACCAAAGGTCATTATCAGTGACCTTTGGTATTAGGTGTCATAAGGTGATGGTAACAGATTTTCAACAAACCGCGCGGCGCTTGATGGGTCTTGTGATGTGCGTGGCCCTCATGGCTTGCGCGCCACGGCTGGACACCCGGGGGAACCTTCCCGATCCCGATCAGCTGACGAAAATAAAGCCCGGCCAGCATACCCGCATTCAGGTGACGGAAATCCTGGGATCGCCGTCCAACATCTCCACCTTCGATCAGGAAACCTGGTACTACATCTCGCAGCGGACGGAAACCACGGCTTTTTTCGAACCCGACGTGATAACTCGTCAGGTGGTCATTCTCCGGTTCGACAAGGGCGGCACGCTCGCCGACGTCAGGACAATCGGCCTGGAAGAGGGACGCATGGTCCTGCCCGTGGAAAGGGAAACGCCCACTTCCGGAAATGAAATGACCATCATCGAGCAGCTTCTCGGCAACCTGGGCAAGTTCAACAAGTAGGCGCCGGGACCGCTCCCCGGATAGCGCTCTACGCCGCCCGGCCGCGCTCAGGCCAGGACCGCCAACATCAGGATGGCGACGATGTTGATGATCTTGATCATCGGGTTGATGGCGGGGCCGGCGGTGTCCTTGTAGGGATCGCCGACGGTGTCGCCGGTGATCGCCGCCTTGTGGGCGTCCGACCCCTTGCCGCCTAGGTTGCCGTCCTCGATGTACTTCTTGGCGTTGTCCCAGGCGCCGCCCCCCGACGTCATGGAGATGGCGACGAACAGCCCGGTGACGATGGTCCCCAAAAGCATGGCGCCGAGGGCCGCGAAGGCCGCCGACTGATCGGCGATGGCCAGGATGACGCCGTACATCACCCCCGGCGCCAGCACCGGCAGCAGCGACGGCACGATCATCTCCTTGATCGCGGTACGGGTCAGCATGTCGACGCAGGTGCCGTATTCTGGCTTCGCCGTGCCCTCCATGATGCCGGGGATCTCCCTGAACTGGCGCCGCACCTCGTTCACCACCTGGCTGCCGGCGCGGCCCACCGCCTGCATGCACAGAGAGCCGAACAGGAACGGCAGCAGCCCGCCGATGAACAGCCCGACGACCACGAACGGGTTTTGCAGCTCGAAGGATACCTCGACATCCGGGAAGTAATGACGCAGTTCCTCGGTGTAGGCGGCGAACAGCACCAGCGCGGCGAGGCCCGCCGAACCGATGGCGTAACCCTTGGTCACCGCCTTCGTGGTGTTGCCCACGGTGTCCAACGCGTCGGTGATCTTGCGCACGTCCTCGGGCAATTTCGCCATTTCGGCGATGCCGCCGGCGTTGTCGGTGACCGGCCCGAAGGCGTCCAGCGCCACCACCAGGCCGGCCAGGGCCAGCATGCTGGTCGCCGCCACCGCAAGCCCAAAGAGGCCGGCCGCCGTGTACGAGACGAGGATGCCGGCGCAGATCACGAGCACCGGCAGCGCGGTCGACTCCATGGACACCGCCAGGCCCTGGATGAGGTTGGTGGCGTGGCCGGTGGTCGAGGCTTTGGCGATGCTCTGAACCGGCCTGTGTGGGGTGCCGGTGTAGTACTCAGTGATCCAGACGATCAAGCCGGTCACCACCAGCCCGGCGAGGGCGCAGACATAAAGCTGGGCCCCTGTCACCACGCCGCCGGTCAGTGGATAACTCGTTTTCCAGCCGACCAGCATCGAGATGACGCCGCCGATGAGCAGCGCCGAGATGACGGCGCTGGCGATGAAGCCCTTGTAAAGGGCGCCCATGATGTTCTGGCTCGGGCCCAGGCGCACGAACCAGGTGGCGGCCACAGAGGCGATGATGCAGACGGCGCCGATGGCCAGCGGTAACAGCATCATCGTCTCCTGCGCCTCTCCGGTGAAGAACAGCGCGCCGAGCAGCATGGTCGCGACGATGGTGACCGCGTAGGTCTCGAACAGGTCGGCGGCCATGCCCGCGCAGTCGCCCACGTTGTCGCCCACGTTGTCGGCGATGACGGCGGGATTGCGGGGATCGTCCTCGGGGATGCCGGCCTCGATCTTGCCCACCAGGTCGGCGCCGATATCGGCGCCCTTGGTGAAGATGCCGCCGCCGAGGCGGGCGAAAATGGAGATCAACGACCCGCCGAAGCCGAGCGCCAGCAGCGCCTCGATGATATGGCGCATGCCCTCGGCGCTGCCGGGGTCGCCGACGGCGCGCAGGACCATGTAATAGCCGGTGACCCCGAGAAGGGCCAGGCCGACCACCAGCATGCCGGTGATGGCGCCGGACTTGAACGCGATGTCGAGTCCCCCCGCCAGGCCGGAGGTCCGGGCCATCTCGGCGGTGCGCACGTTGGCCCGGACCGATACGTTCATGCCGATGTAGCCGGTGGCGCCGGAAAGAACGGCGCCGATGAAAAAGCCGATGGCCACGGACACTCCCAGCATTAAGCCCAAGAGCACCCCGATGACGGTGCCGACGGCGGCGATGGTTCCGTACTGGCGGTTCAGGAAGGCCCGGGCGCCCTCCTGAATGGCGGCCGCGATCTCCTGCATGCGTTCCGTTCCCTGGGGGGCGGCGAGCACGGAGCGAACCGTGAAGGCGCCATAGATTAGGGCCAGGACGCCGCAGGCGATGACCAACAGGTACACAATCGACATGCCTTTGTTCCTTACGTGGTGGTTAGAGGGTCGGGGGCGAGGAAGCCCTCGAATTTGTCGGACTTTATGGCGGAAAAAAAACCGGGGCGAAAATGCCAGAATGGATTCGACAAAGCAACAGGTGTCTGAGCCGGGCCATCAAGGGAGAGGGTCAACGGCTTCCGCTGCTGGCCACGGACTGGATGATGACGCCCTTGATGACGCCTTTCCCGGTGATCCTGGCGCCAACCTGATGCAGCCTGTTCCTGATGATCTCGGGGTCGATCTTATTTGTCTTTTTCAAAAGCGCCGGGATAAACACATAGAGATCGCGCAGGAAAGCGTCGTTGAGGCGGGGCAGCAGCTTGATGATCCTGGCCTCGTTCTCTTCGCCCACGGTTTCCAGCCTGAACTGGATCTGGATGGTGGCCGCGACCCTGTCTCCCTGGAAAATGGGAAGGTACAGCGGATCGAAGTCGATGATGCGGGGCGGTTCGGGCGGCGGGGCTTCTTCCTCCGAGACCTCCCCTTCCTCGGCGAAGGGCCCCATCTTCAGGGCCTTGAGGGCGCTGAAGCCGCCGCCGGCGAGCATGATCAGCGCAACGAATGTGATCAGGATCTTTTTCATGTCGCCACATTATCGCGGGTTGGCGGCTCCCTGAAAACCCCCGCCGGCATCAGAAGTGGCGGTAGCCCGTATCTCCCAGGACCATGTCCCGGCCGTTTGCGTCGATGACCCGGACGCTGCCGTCTCCTTCGGCGACCTGGCCGATGGCGGTCAGCGGCAGGTCCAGCTCGCGCGACAGGGCCGCCACGGCGGGGGCGTCGTCGGGCGCACACGTGAACAGGAGTTCATAGTCGTCGCCCCCCGTCAGCACCGCCGTCATCAGGCCGGGATCGGCGGCGACGGCGGCCCGGGCAGCCTCCGACAGGGGCACGCGGGGGGCCATGATGGTGGCGGCCATGCCCGAGGCGGCGCAGACGTGCCCCAGGTCCGCCGCCAATCCGTCGGATATGTCGATGGCGGCGTTGGCCAGGTCCGTCAGGCGCGGCCCCAGGCTCACCCGCGGCCGCGGCCTGTGGTAGCGGTCCTTGAGGGCCCGGGCGTGTTCAGGGGCCAAGTCCGGCAATTCACCTTTCAGGACCTTCAGGCCAAGGGCAGCGTCGCCGATGGCGCCGGAAACATAGACCGCGTCTCCGGCGCGGGCGTTGGAACGCCTGAGTTCGCTGCCCGCCGGCAGGGTGCCGAAGGCCGTCACGGTGACGGTAAGCCGTCCAGGCGTCGCCACCGTGTCGCCGCCGATCAGGGTCAAGTCGAATGACTCCTGTTCCGCGGCGAGTGCCAGGGCGAACTGGCCGACCCATTCCTCGTCCCTGTCTTCAGGCAAGGCCAACGACAGCGTATAGGCCCTGGGCCGGGCGCCCATGGCCGCCAGGTCAGACAAATTAACGCGCAGCAGTTTTTGCGCCACCAGCCCGGCATCCTCGCCCGCAGGGAAATGCACCCCGGCGGCCATCACATCCTTGGTAATGACCAGCGCCCGGCCTGCGGGCGGGTCGTAAACGGCGGCATCGTCTGAAAGACCAAAGGCCGGCGCACCGGCGGGAGCCAGCGGCGCGAATATCTCTTCGATCATCTGGAATTCGTCCACGACAAGAATCCTCTAGCCGCGCAGTTCCTTCGCCAGCCGGTCCAGCACGCCGTTGACAAAGGCCGGTTCGTCGCCGGGATAAAAGGCGTGCGCCACATCCATATATTCGTCGATCACCACCGCCGTGGGAATGTCCGGCCGCGCCATCAGCTCGTAGGTTCCACAGCGCAGGACGCTGGCCATGATAATTTCCAGCCGCTTCAGCTTCCAGTTTTTAGACAGGGCGCCGGCAATGGCTTCGTCGATCTCGGCGCGGCGCTGGTCCACCCCGCTGACGATGTCGCCGAACAATTCCAGGTCTGCTTCGGCGAACAACAGGCCGTCAACTTCGCGCCCCAGGCGGTGTTCGGTAAACTCGCTGATAATGGCGGAGGGCACGGCATCGCCGCCCGACTGCTCCATCTGGTACAGCGCCTGAACGGCGCCGAGGACGACGACTACCAGGCCGCCGGGTTGCCCTGGGGCGCCAAGGACGCGCCCTTCGCGGCGGTCGAGGAGTTGCAGCAGGTGCTCGGCATGAACGCGGCGATCTTCGAGGCCGTCGCGCCCGCCCTCACCGTTCATACCGGCAGCGACGGCATCGACCCCGACGTGG
>JADFTO010000186.1 GCA_022560215.1 Pseudomonadota bacterium
AAATCGGCCCCCCGGGTGCGTTGCGGCGCTTGCCCGATGCACCGCATCGCGGGGCGCGCCGCGCCTGCCCGGATGAACCGATTTGCTCCCATCAAATTGATCCCAACTAGCCGGATAGCGCTCTATAGCGCCCTAAAGCTTGTCCAGCTCTTCGGCCAGTTCCGGCAGGGCGACGAACAGGTCGGCGACCAGGCCGTAATCGGCAATGCCGAAGATGGGGGCGTCGGCGTCCTTGTTGATGGCGACGATGACCTTGCTGTCCTTCATGCCGGCCAGGTGCTGGATGGCGCCCGAGATGCCGACGGCGATGTAAAGGTCGGGCGCCACCACCTTGCCGGTCTGGCCCACCTGGCAGTCGTTGGAGACGAAGCCCGCGTCCACGGCGGCGCGGCTGGCGCCGATGGCGCCCCCCAGCTTGTCGGCGATGTCCTCGAGCAACTTGAAGTGTTCGCTGCCCTGCATGCCGCGGCCGCCGGAGACGACGACCCGCGCGGTGGTCAGCTCGGGCCGTTCGGTTGCGCTCAGTTCCTGGCCGACGAAGGCGGACAGGCCCGCGTCCTCGCCGCCGCCAACGGCTTCGACGGGGGCCGATCCGCCGCCGGCCGGGGCCGCCTCGAAGGCGGTGGCGCGCACGGTGACGACCTTGATGGGATCGGCGGACTGGACCGTGGCCAGCGCGTTGCCCGCGTAGATGGGGCGCTCGAAGGTGTCGGCGGAAACGACGGCGCTGATGTCGGAAATCTGGGACACGTCGAGCAGGGCCGCCACACGGGGCATGAGGTTCTTGCCGAAGGTGGTGGCCGGCGCCAGCAGGTGAGAGTAGCCCGACGCCATGCCGGCGACGAGCGGCGCCATGTTCTCCGCCAGGTGATGGGCGAGCTCGGGGGAGTCGGCGATGAGCACGCGGGAGACGCCGGCCACCGCGGCCGCCCCAGCGGCGGCCGCGCCGCAGCCAGAGCCCGCGATCAGCATGTCGATGTCGCCGCCGATCTCTCCGGCGGCGGCCACCGTGTTCAGGGTGGCGGGCTTGAGTTCAGAATTGTCGTGTTCGGCGACGATAAGGATGTCCATCAGATCACCTTGGCCTCGTTCCTGAGCTTGTCGACCAGCTGGGCGGCGCTCTCCACCATGATGCCGGCCTGTCGCGCCGGCGGCTCGGCCACTTTGATGGTGGTCAACCTGGGGGCCGCGTCCACGCCGAGCTCTTCGGGCGTGGTCGCCTCGATGGGTTTCTTCTTCGCCTTCATGATGTTGGGCAGGGAGGCGTAGCGGGGCTCGTTCAGGCGAAGATCGACGCTGACTACCGCCGGCAGGGCGAGGCTCAGTTTCTCCAGGCCGCCGTCCACCTCGCGGGTGACCAGGATCCGGCCGCCCTCGAAGGCGAGGACCGAGACGAACGTCCCCTGGGACCATCCCAGCAGGGCGGCCAGCATCTGGGGCGTCTGGTTGCAGTCGTCGTCGATGGCCTGCTTGCCGAGGATCACCAGCCGGGGGTCCTCCTTGTCTATGATCGCCTTCAGCAGCTTGGCCACGGCAAGGGGCTCGACGTCGGCGTCGGATACCACGTGGATGCCCCGGTCGGCGCCCATGGCCAGGGCCGCGCGGATGGTCTCGGACGATTTCGCCGGGCCGATGGAGGCGCAGACGACCTCGTCCGCCACGCCGGACTCCTTCAGGCGCACGGCTTCCTCGACGGCGATCTCGTCGAAGGGGTTCATGGACATCTTGACGTTGTCGGTTTCGACGCCCGACCCGTCCGACTTGATCCGGATCTTGACGTTGAAGTCGACCACCCGCTTGACGGCGACGAGGACTTTCATCTCTGAGTCTGCCTTGTGAAATGTGTGGGTCCGGGGCTGAATATAATGATGGCGGCGGAAAGGCAACCGGACTTTTCAAGCCCGGACGGCGGGCGTGCCCACGAGACCCAATCTGGTGTAGGATCGAGATCCTTCAAGGGAGGCGGAACCCTCATGAGAATCGCCGTTTTCGGGGCCGGCGGGGTGGGCGGATACTACGGCGCGCGCCTTGCGTCTGCGGGGGTTGAGGTGCATTTCATCGCCCGGGGCGCGCACCTGGAAGCGATCCGGATCAACGGCCTCAGTGTCAAGAGCGCCAACGGCGACCTTCACATCCACCCGGCCGGCGTCACCGACGACCCCGCCGCCATCGGCCCCGTTGACCTGGTCCTGGTGGCGGTGAAGCTCTACGACACCATCCCCGAGGATATCCGGCCCCTGGTCGGGCCGGAGACGGCCGTCGTCTCGTTCCAGAACGGCGTCATGGCGGCCGAATCGCTGGCCGCCGTCCTCGGGCCCGAGCGCGTCATCGGCGGCATGACACAGATCATTTCCGTTATCGCGGCGCCCGGCGTCATCGCCCATGGGGGGACCATGGCCAGGCTGGTTTTCGGCGAACTGGACGGCCGCAGGACCCCCCGCGTCGAGGCCTTTCACGCGGCCTGCGCCGGCGCCGGGATCGACGCCGAGATCAGCGCCGACATTCAAGCCGACATCTGGTCGAAGTTCGTGTTTCTCGCCCCCTTCAGCGGCGTCACGGCATTGATGCGCCTGCCCATCGGTCCGATCAGGGCGGATGCGCGGACCCGCGCCCTTTACCGGCGGGCCACGGAGGAAGCCTTCGCCGTGGCCCGGGCGAAAGGAATCCGCCTGCCCGATGATCAGGTGGACCGCCACATGGAACTGGTGGACGGCCTGCCCGAAGACTTAGGCTCGTCCATGCTCCACGACCTGACCCAGGGCCGCAGGCTGGAACTTCCTTGGCTGTCCGGCACCGTGGTCAGCCTGGGCCGCGAGCTCGGCCAGCCCACGCCTACTCACGGCTTCATCGAGGCGGCGCTGAAGCTCCACGCGGACGGGCCGGACGAAGGAATATGAGCGGCGGAAGATGAGCGGCGGAAGATAAGCCATGGAACTGCTCGCCGTCCTTCTTACCGTGGCATTGATTTTCCTTGTCTCCCGCGCCGTCGGGAGGCCCGGCGGGGCACGGGATTCCAGCGACGCCTTCGAGAAGGTCCAGATGACCATCGAACTCTGCCGGCAGAACCTGGACCCGAACAAGCTGTCCAGGGGGAACGAGCCCTACACCCACTACTATATCGGTTATCTGTACGAGGTGGCGAAAGCCGTCTCCAGGGCCGAGCGGGTGGAATTCACCAAGGCCTTCCAGATCCCCATCTTCCTCGAGGCCAGCCGCCTGTGCGGAAGCGGCAAGGACGATTTCACCGAGGGCGAGGAACTGCTGGGGGGCATCATCGCCTCCGAATACGGCCGGCGGGGCGTCGAGGGAGGCAAGGATGACGGCGCGCTGGCCGTCGATCCCGCCTACGGGGGACCCTACTGGGAACGGATCAGGACTTACTTCGAGGCTTGAACGTCATTGCCCCGCCGCCCGGCGGGTCAATCGGCCGGCTCTCCGCTGTCGGTCCCGGCCGTGCCTTCGGTCAACGCCTGGGCCTTCCGCCGAAGCGATCGGTAGGCGCGGACGCTGAAGGGGATGGAAGCCAGATAAAGGATCAGCAAAACCGATATGGTTGTCCACGGCGCGCTCACCAGGGTGGCGGCGAGCAGGCCGACGAGCAGCATGCTCGGCAGGATCAAGGGGTTGGGGACCTTGAACTTCTTGAAGGCGAAAGTGGGAATGCGGCTGACCATGAGCCCCGCCACGATGATCATGAACAGGCCGGTCACCCAGGGCTGGCGGAAGAAGCCGTCGCCCAGGTTGAACGACAGCATCATGGGCAGGAGGACCAGGCCGCCGCCCGCCGGCGCCGGCACGCCGGTGAAGAAGTTGTAGGCCCATGGCGGCGCTTTGGGTTCGTCCACGTCGGTATTGAACCGCGCCAGGCGAAGCACGCAGCAGATGCTGAACAGGAGGGTCAGCACCCAGCCGATCCTGCCCGCGTCCTTCATGGTCCAGAGATAGAGAATGAGCGCCGGCGCCACCCCGAAGTTGAGGAAATCGGCCAGGGAATCCAATTCCGCCCCGAACTTGCTGGTGCCCTTGAGGATGCGCGCCACCCGTCCGTCAAGGGCGTCCAGGATGGCGGCAACCAAGATGGCCAGCATGGCGTGCTCCCAGCGCTCCTCGAGGGCGAAGCGGATGGCGGTCATGCCCGCGGACAGCGCCAGCAGGGTCAGGATGTTGGGGATCATCCGGTTGAAGGGCAGGCCCTTCAGGCGTTTGCGGCGCGGGCGTTGCGGGCGTTTCATCGGCTTCCGAGCGCTCCCTACCTGACGCCGCCCGAACGCGCCGGTTCCTGGGCGCGCACGTCGGCGAGCACCGTTTCGCCGGCCACCGCCCGCTGTCCGGGAACGACCAGCGGAACCACCCCGGCGGGCAGGTAAACGTCCACCCGGCTGCCGAAACGGATGAGACCGAACCTTTCCCCGGCGCGCACGGCCTGGCCCTCGCTAAGCTGGCACTCGATGCGCCGGGCGATGAGGCCGGCGATCTGGACGAATGCCAGGTTCAGGCCCTCCCCGGTGGTCAGGCGAACGCCCTGGCGCTCGTTGAACTCGCTGGCCTTGTCGAGTGAGGCATTGAAGAACTTGCCCGGCCGGTAGGCCAGCCGCGTAATGGTTCCGTCGCAGGGGACGCGGTTCACGTGCACGTCGAAGACGTTCATGAAGACCGCGATCCGGTCCAGGGGCGTCTCCCCCATGTCCAGCTCGGGCGGCGGGAGCGCCTTTTCCACCGACTGCACGACCCCGTCGGCGGGACTGACGATCAGGCCCTGGCGGTCGGGCGTCACCCGATCGGGATCGCGGAAGAAATAGACGCACCAGAGGGTCAGCACCAAGCCGGCCAACCCTAAGGGCAGGGCGGCGTAGGCCAGCCCGGCGCTGGCGGCGGCGAAAAGGCCGATGAACGGCCATCCGGCGCGGTTGATGGGGACAAGAACTGCTTTCACTTGGCTCCTCGTTTCCCGGGCCCGCGAGGCGCGGACCGCGTGGGCATCTTAAGGGCTAGGGCGCTATCAGGCTAGTTGGGACCATCTTTCCCGGCTCGACCATCGGCAATTTCCACCCCGCCGAGGCCGTCCGCTTCCTGGAACCGGGCCCTGGCCGGGAAAGCCGGATTCGACTGCGTCAGGACCTGGGTCGATGACCGGGACCTGTTCTCGGTCCACGCCCTGCGAGCCGGGAAGGCCTGAGGCCTAGTGTGATGGTTCCGAAATTCAGCACATTAAGAGGGCTGAATTTTGGAATCTGAATCACACTAGATTCAATAAGTTAGTGTCCTTTCGAAACCGAAATTCGTTGATACGAATTTCGGATTCAGGACACTAGG
>JADFTO010000187.1 GCA_022560215.1 Pseudomonadota bacterium
ACCTTCTTGCCGGCCATCGCGATGCTGTCGGCGATGATGTCGATGTTCTCCTCCGGCTCGATACCGAGGGCGACCCTGGCGTGGAAATCCCAGGCCTTGCCGACGATGGTCGCGACCCTGGCCTTGGTGGAGAACAAGGCGACGAATCCGGGATCGTTCTCCGCGCTCCGGCCCGCCCTTCGCGTCATGCCGAAGACGGCAAGCTTGGCATGGACAAAATCGGGCACCTCGGCGTAGAAAGCGTCGTCCGTCGGGTTGGCGCCGGGCCAGCCGCCCTCGACGTAATCGACGCCGAGCCTGTCGAGTTCCCCGGCGATGGCGATCTTGTCGTTGACGTTGAAGTCAACCCCCTGGGTCTGGGCGCCATCGCGCAATGTACAGTCGTAAAGATAGACCCTTCTATCGTCGCTCATCCCCCGCGTCTCCAATCGGTGGTACCGTCCGGCAAATCCTCAAACACGATACCTTTGACCTTGAGTTTATCACGGATACGGTCGGCTTCGGCGAAGTCCCGGTTGGCCCGGGCGTTACTCCTAGCCCTGACCAGTACCTCTATTTCCTCCTCGTCGAACCCCTGATCGCCCTCGGGGGGCCGCCACTTAAGCCAATTCTCGGGCTCCTCGGCAAGCACGCCGAGCAGTCCCCCGCCGCCAAGGAGCGCTCCCTTGAGCCTCCGTCGCTCGTCATCGGTCTCGGCTTTGTTGAGTTCGGTGGCGAACTCATGCAATTGGACCACGGCAAGGGGCGTGTTGAGGTCATCGCACAACGCCTCCATGACTTCGCGCGGCGGCTCATCCGCCTCTTCCGGCGCCGTTTCGCCGCCGTGGCGGAGCGCGACGTAAAGCCGGTCCAGGGAGTGTTTGGCCTGGGTAAGGCCCTCCAGCGTCCAGTCCAGGGGTTGGCGATAATAGGTCAGCAGCATGTAGAAGCGGATGGCCTCGCCGGGCCAGTCCCGGAGCAGATCGCGGACGGTGAAGAAATTGCCGAGCGACTTCGACATTTTCTCGCCGTTCACGGTGAGATAGCCGTTGTGCATCCAGTACCTGACGAAAGGCGCGCCGCCGTGGGCGCAGGTGCTTTGCGCGATCTCGTTCTCATGGTGGGGGAAGATCAGGTCCAGCCCGCCGCCGTGGATATCGAAAGTCTCTCCGAGATGGTCCTTCGACATGGCGGAACACTCGATATGCCAGCCGGGCCGGCCCCGCCCCCAGGGGCTGTCCCACCCAGGCTGGTCGTCGCTCGACGGCTTCCACAGGATAAAATCCGCCGGGTCCCTCTTGTAGGGCGCCACCTCGACCCGGGCGCCGGCGATCAACTCCCGCCGGTCGTGCCGGGAGAGCTTGCCGTAATCGGGCATCGACGGCACATGGAACAGCACGTGCCCCTCGGCGACATAGGCATGATCCAATTCGATCAGCTTCTCGATCATTTTCACCATCTGGGGAACGTGTTCGGTCGCGCGGGGCTCGGCATCGGGCGGCAATGCGTCGAGCGCCCCCATATCCTCCTGGAAGGCCCGATCCGTGCGTTCCGTCAACTCACGGATGGGGATGCCTTCGGCCTTGGCGGCGTCGATGATCTTGTCGTCTATGTCGGTGATGTTGCGGACATAGGTGACCCGCGGAAAGAGCCGCTTCAAGAGCCGAAACAGCACGTCGAAGACGATCACCGGCCGGGCGTTGCCGATATGGGCAAGGTCGTAGACCGTCGGACCGCAGACATAGACCCGGACGTGATCGGGCTCTAGGGGCTCGAACGGCTCCTTCTTGCGGTTAAGCGTATTGTATATCCTAAGACCCACGGGTTCCCCGCGATGAATTCATTCGGACGGCCCCGCCAGAGGGCGAAACGGGTAGCAGATTCTTCATTTCAGGTCCATGGCGGGCCCGAGAAAGCGTTGGTGATGGGATAGCGCCGGTCGCGGCCGAAGGCGCGGCCCGTGATCTTGACCCCCGGCGGCGCTTGGCGGCGCTTGTATTCGGCGCGTTCCAGCAGGCGCCAGACGCGGGCGACGATGGCCGGGTCATGGCCGCGTTCGGTAATGGCGTCCGGCGCCATGTCGTCCTCGATCAGGAGCCGCAGGATGGCGTCGAGTTGGTCGTAAGGGGGCAGGCTGTCCTGGTCGGTCTGATCGGGCTTGAGCTCGGCCGACGGCGGCTTGGTGATGACCCGGTCCGGCATGACCGGGCCGCCGGGGCCCTTGAGGGTGCCGCCGGGCCGGTGGCCGTTGCGCCAGCGCGCGAGGGCGAACACGGTGCTCTTGTAGACGTCCTTGAGGACCGAAAAGCCGCCGCACATGTCCCCGTAAAGGGTGGCGTAGCCCACCGACATCTCGGACTTGTTGCCGGTGGACAGCACCATGTCGCCGAACTTGTTGGAGAGCGCCATCAGAATGATGCCGCGGCAGCGGGCCTGGATGTTCTCTTCCGTCACATCGGCCTCGGCATCGGCGAAGGCCTCGTCCAGCATGGCGCCGAAGGCGTCCATGGCCGGGTCGATGGCGATGGACCGCAATCGCACGCCGAGCAGCCGCGCCACTTCGCCGGCGTCCTCGATGCTGTCTGGGGATGTGTAGGGCGAGGGCATCATCACGCAGCGCACCCGCTCTGGCCCAAGCGCGTCCACGGCCACCGCCGCGCTAAGGGCGCTGTCGATGCCGCCGGAGAGCCCGATGAGCACGCCGGGAAAGCCGTTCTTGTCCACGTAGTCGCGAAGGCCCGTGGTCATGGCGCGCCACGTGGTCTCCTGATCGCCTAGGGGCTCGGAGACGGGCCCCTGGTCGCAGGCCCACCCGTCACGGCGCCGCCAGCGGGTGGCGAGGATGCCGGTCTCCCACGCCGCCGCCTGGGCCCTGAGCTCCCGGCCGGCGCCCAGCACGAAGGAGGCGCCGTCGAAGACCAGCTCGTCCTGGCCGCCCACCAGGTTGACGTAAATCAGGGGCAGGCCCGATTCGACGACCCGCGCCACGGCGTGATTCAGGCGCTCGTCCCCCTTGTTCACGTCGAAGGGCGATCCGTTGAGGACGACCAGGATACCGGCCCCGGATTCCTCCAGGCACTCGGTCACGTCTGCCTCCCACATGTCCTCGCAGATCATGACGCCTAAGCGGACGTCCCGGAAGGCGACGGGGCCGGGCAGGGGCCCAGGCGCGAAGACCCGCTTCTCGTCGAAGACCCCGTAGTTGGGCAGGTGGTGCTTCAGCCTGACGGCGGCGATTTCTCCTCCGTCGAGGAGCAGGGCCGCGTTATGGAGTTCCCCGTCCTGGCGCCAAGGGGCGCCGAGGAGCAGCGCCGGCCCGCCGTCGCCCGTTTCTTCTGCCAGGGCCCGGACGCTCTCCTCTATGGCGTCCAGGAAGGCGGCCTTGAGCACCAGGTCCTCGGGCGGATAGCCGGACACCGCCAGCTCGCCCATCGCCACCAGGTCGGCGTCCCCGGCCTCGGCGCGGGCGGCCTTGATGAGCCCCACGTTGCCATCGACGTCGCCGACGGTCGGGTTGATTTGGGCGATGGCTATGTCTAGGGTTTCGGTCATGAGCAGCAAGCATCCGCGACATGCTCGGATCGGGGGGCGGCCTCGTCCTCTCTTCCAGGTGAGTACTAGGGACCGTCCCTAGGGCTGTCAACGGCCCCTTGGAGGGCGGAAGGGACGCAGGACGACCGGCGATGGATTAGCTCGGTGAACGGAAATAATATAGCCAAGCCCCGGCGCAGCACCCGCGCCATGTGCCACGTCATCGCCAAGAAGGCCATCGATCTGTTCGTGGACAGGCTCCTTAAGGAGGCGAAGCCCGGCGAGGACGGCAAGGGCCTGGACCGGGACGGCATCACCGGCCTGGCGCGAGCCTTCAAGGACGACGAAGAGAGGCTGCTGAACCACGTCTTGCCCCTCGCCGACGGCTGGCTCGGCGAGATCGAGCGGGAGCTCTGGGACCAGACACGCAAGCGCCCCTTCGAGCGCCTCCTGGTCAAGAGATTTTGCCACATGTTTCCCCCGGCGGAATCCCTGGACTCGCCGGCCACCGTGTCCAGGCGAGTCATTCCCGGGCTGTTTCTGGCTTTCGAGAAGATCGCCGGCACTGAGTTCATGGAACAGTGCCAGGGCGCCGGCCGCGGGATTTTCAGGGAAGTGAGGTCGGCACGGGGCGAAGAGTTCCGCTGGAGCGATTACTACGACGACCAGGCCGCCAGCGAACTGGTGGACGACCTGATGGTGGTCGTCGCCAGGAGCTTCAAGGATTTCGACAGGCGCTTCCATTGGCTCCTCGAGCTGATCAACAGCCATCTCGCCCCGGTCGAGGGCTACGAGTACGAAGGCGAGACGGATTCTCCCTGGGCCCTGCACCCGGACGGAGCCAAGGAAATGCTGCGCGCCCTGTTCTCCAAGCTCAGGGATAACATGGCCGACGGGGATGAGCGCCGCCTCATCGAACGGCGCTACGGGGAAAACGCCCGCGAGCTGCTGGAGAAACTCAAGCAAGCCGGGCACTATCCGTACTCGGATCTTGATCGAGAGCCGGTGGCGCGGGGGTCGCCGGGCTTCGCCTCCACGCGCCGCCGGTCACGCCGGGCCGGTACCGGGTGGTAGCCGACACGGTGATCGTAGGCATCCCGGTATGGCGCGCCGCCGCCCATGACCCGCGTCACCATCGGCATGCCGGTCTACAACGGCGCGGCCTATATCGAGCAGGCCATCGCTGCGATCGAGGCCCAGACCTATACCGATTTCACGGTGATCGCCGCCGACAACGTCTCGACCGACGGCAGTTGGGAAATTCTCCAGGCCTGGGCGGCCCGCGACCGCCGGGTCATCCTCCATCGCCATGACGAAAACATCGGCGCGCTCGCCAACTTCCGCTATGTGCTCGACCACGCCGAGACGCCCTATTTCATGTGGCACGCCGTTGACGACTGGATGAGCCCCGATTACCTCTCGGCGCTATGCCCCATTCTGGACGCCGCGCCCACTTGCGCGCTGGCCTGCGCGGATGTCACGCGCGTCCTGATCGATGGCTCGCCGAAACCTCGCAAGGCCACCCAATCATTCCCTGATTTTTCCGGTCTGTCGCGGCGCCGCCGGGTCACGGCGACGCTGCGAAGCCGCGAGGCGGTGTGGATCTACGGCCTGTTCCGCACCGATCATATTCGCCGGGTCCAGCAGGAGGTTGGTGATTTCGGTTATGTCTGGTCGGCCGACCGTCTGATGCTGCTGCCGTTCATCCTCGACGATGCGGTCCGCGGCAGCGCCGAAGCGCATTTCTATAGCCGCGCGGCGGGGGCGTCCAACCAGTTGTATAT
>JADFTO010000017.1 GCA_022560215.1 Pseudomonadota bacterium
GCTTGAATGGCAGGACGTTCGGCGGCGGCGGCTCCCGCGACGCGCTGGCGGCGGCGGGGCTTGATGTGGCCGGCCTCGACGAGGCCGACAGCGGCGCCGTGATCGACGGCTTCATGGCTCCCTTCGACCGCGACCACCCGGACGCCGACTTCCTGACCCGGATGATCCACAATGAGTTCCGCCTTCGCCTGCCGGAGTTGCTCCTCATGCGGGTGGACAAGATCACCATGTCCACGTCCATCGAGGGCCGGGTGCCCTACCTGGACCACGAGCTGGTGGAATTCACCATGGACATCCCCATGTCCTGGAAGCTGGACGGCTTCCGCCCCAAGGCGCTGTTCAAGGAGGCCGTCCGCGACCTGCTGCCCGCCGACATCGTGAACCGCCCGAAGATGGGGTTCGCGGCGCCGATGAAGGAATGGATGCGCGGCGATTTCGGCCGCCGGGCGAAATCTCAAGTCCTCGGCTCCCGCCTCATGGAGCGGGGCTATTTCAACCGCTCCCACGTGGCCAGGCTGTTCTCCGATCACATGGCGGGCCGGCGGGACAACGCGCTCCATCTCTGGACCCTGTTCAATCTCACCGCCTGGCACGACCACTGGATCGGCTGATGGCCCCGGAACCTTCATCCCGGGCGCTCAGGCTCCTGGTCAACGGGCTCCACGCCAAGACCGGGGGCGGCCTCACCTATTTGCGCAACATGCTGCCCCTGCTGGCGGCGGCGGACGGCGTGGAGCTCCATCTCTGCCTCCACGACGGCCAAGTGGGGCTGTCCGAGGACGCCATGGACGGGGTCACGGTCCACAGGCTGTCGTTCAAGAGCGGTTTCTGGCGCCTTCCCATCGCCGAACAGGTCCATGTCCCGCGCCTGGCCCGGCGGATCGGCGCCGACGTCACCTTCTCGCCCGCCAACTATGGGCCGATCCTGGCCCCGGGCTCGGTCATCCTGCTCCGCAACGCCCTCGGCGTGGCCTTCGTCGAGAAGCGGCCGCTGAAGATGGCCTACTGGGCGCTGGTCACCATCGGCACGGCGCTTTCCCTGCTGGCCTGCCGCCGCGCCATCGCCGTGTCGGAATTCGCCCGGCGCTCGGCCGGCGTGATCCCCTGGTCCCGGGATCG
The DNA here is from genome assembly GCA_022560215.1 of Pseudomonadota bacterium. Classification (GTDB taxonomy): domain Bacteria; phylum Pseudomonadota; class Alphaproteobacteria; order Rhodospirillales; family 2-02-FULL-58-16; genus JADFTO01. The sequence goes on from JADFTO010000017.1 coordinate 1,120, forward strand.
GATCGCCGTCATACACCATGGAGTCTCCGCCACCTTCTCGCCGGGGCCGGGGGAGCGCGATGGCTTCCTGCTAGCGGTTTCCGACCTCTACGTGCAGAAGAACATCGACAACCTGATCCTGGCCCTGGCCCGGCTGCGCGACGCGCGCCCGGACATCATGCTCAAGATAGCCGGCCGCCCCGTGGACAGGGACTACGAGGACTCCTTGCGAAGGCTCGTGAGGCACCTGGGGCTGGAGGGACACGTCCGCTTCCTGGGCTCTGTTTCGGAAGGGGAGCTCCTGGAGCTTTACCGCCGCTGCGCCGTGTTCGTCTTTCCCTCCACCGTCGAGACCTTCGGCAATCCCCTGGTCGAGGCCATGGCCTGCGGGGCCCCGATCGCCAGTTCCAACGCCGCCGCCATGCCCGAGGTGCTGGGCGAGGCGGCGCTGTTCTTCGACCCGGCCAGCATCGACGACATGGCGGCGGCCTTGGCACGCCTGCTCGACGATGCGGAGCTTTGCCGCGAGCTCGGGTGCAAGGCCGCCGTCCGGGCCCGGCAATTTTCCTGGCAACGGACCGCCGAGGCGACCTTGAGCGTGATCCGGGAGGCGGCCCGGCCCTGACGTCCCGCGGCCTTGGAAAAAGCCCTTCGCGCCGGTGTACTTTTCCCGCCCCCCCTTGGCTATGGACAGGCCCCCTGTCTTCAAGGAATCATGGTCGGCACCGAGCAGGCCGGAACAAGGGGATGGCGCGGCGCCGGGCCAGCCCCCATTTGGATACTGAGGTAGCGGGGGATAGGCGCCATGGCCGAGGACATCGCGGCGGCGGTGGGCCCGGACTTCCAGATGTGGGTGACGTTAGTCATCATCATCGGGGCGCTGGTCATCTACGCCCTGGAACGGGTGCCCATGGAGGTCACGTCCGTGGGCGTGGTCTGCGCGCTTCTCGTCTTTTTCCATTTCTTCCCGGTGTTGGACGCCCAAGGGGTCAACTTGCTCAACCCCGTGCGCATCCTCAGCGGCTTCGCCAACCCGGCCCTGATCACCGTGCTGGCGCTCCTGGTCATGGGCCAGGGCATGGTGCGCACCGGCATCCTGGACTTGGGCGCGCGCTGGCTTCTCGGTCACACGGGGCGCTGGCCCTGGCTATCGCTCGCCATCGTGCTCGCCGTGGTGATCGCGGTCAGCGCCTTTCTCAACAACATTCCCGTGGTGGTCATCTTCATCCCCATCATGCAGGCGCTGGCCACGCGCTTCGGCCGTTCCGTCTCCATGGTGATGATTCCCTTGAGCTACGCCGCCGTCTTCGGCGGCATGACCACCCTGATCGGGTCGGGCACCAACCTGCTGGTCAACAGCGCCCTGATCGAGGTCGGGCAAACCCCCTTCACCTTTTTCGAATTTTCCATTCCCGGCATGGTCCTGGCCGCGGTCGGCCTGGCCTACGTGCTGGTGGTGGCGCCCAAGCTCCTGCCGGAGCGCTCGGGCCTGGTGGACAGCCTGCTCGAGGGGGAGGGCAAACAGTTCATCGGCCAGATCACCGTCACCGGGGATTCGGACCTGATCGGCAAGGACGCCCCGGGGGGCCTGTTCGCCGGCCTGCCCGACATGACCGTGCGCATGATCCAGCGCGGCGAGACGGCCATCCTGCCGCCTTTCGAGGACTATCAGGCGCGCCCCCGGGACGTGCTGGTGGTGGCGGCGACGCGCAAGGCGTTCACCGAGGCCCTGACCCGGGATCCCGGCCTGCTCGACCCGGACCTCCAGGACGGGCGCTCCGAGACCGAGGACGAATACCGGCCCTGGCACGAGGGCGACCGGATGCTGGCGGAGATCATGGTGGCGCCGGCCTCGCGCCTGATCGGCCGCACCCTGCCCCAGATCGGCTTCCGCTACCACACCCATTGCATCGTGCTCGGCGTCCAGCGCCGTTCCCGCATGATCCGCGCCCGGCTCACCGATATCCGCCTGCAGGCGGGCGACGTGCTCCTGGTCCGGGGACAGCCCAATGACATCGACGCCCTGAAGGTGAGCGGCGACGTGGTCCTGATCGAATGGTCGGCGAAGGAGCTGCCGTCCCTCTCCCACGCCCGCAGCGCCGGCGCCATCTTCCTGGGCGCCATCGGCCTGGCGGCCGTCGGCATCCTGCCCGTGGTGGTGGCGACACTCTCTGGGGCGGCGGTCATGGTGTTGGCGGGCGTGCTCAACGTGCGCCAGGCGTTCCGGGCCGTCGATCCCCTGGTCGCCACCACCATCGTCACCGCCCTGGCGCTCGGCGTCGCCCTGCAGGAGACAGGCGGCGCCGCCTTTCTCGCCCACGGCGTTGTGACGGCCCTGGAGGGCGCCAGCGTGGTCACCGTGCTGTCCGTCTTTTTCCTGCTCGTCGCCGTGCTCGCCAACATCATCAGCACCAAGACCTGCGCCGTGCTGTTCACCCCCATCGCGGTCGACATCGCCGTCGAGATCGGCGCCTCGCCGAGCGTCTTCGCCCTGGCCGTGGTGTTCGCCGCCAACTGCTCGTTCGCCTCGCCCCTGGGCTACCAGACCAACCTGCTGGTGATGGCGCCCGGCCACTACCGGTTCCTGGACTACACCCGGGTCGGCGTGCCCTTGATCTTCCTGCTCTGGGCCACCTTCAGCCTCTTCGTCCCCTGGTACTACGGGATGTAGGGCGGGGCGGGGCCGCCGATCCCCCTTGTTGACGCCCCGGGCTCCTATCCCTATAAGGGCCGCGGGCCACGGCCTCCCAACGGGCCGCGACCTTCTGCGAGGAAGGAACCTGGACGTGCAACCGCCGCCGAAGCCGGAATCGCTGCCGGCCAACCCCTGTTTTTCATCCGGTCCCTGCGCCAAACGACCCGGCTGGTCCGTGGACGCGCTCACCGACGCCTTCGTCGGGCGCTCGCACCGTTCCCGGCCGGGGGCCGAAAGGCTGGCCCGCCTCATCGAGCTATCCCGCTCCCTGCTCGGCCTGCCGGACGGCTACCGCATCGGCATCATGCCGGCGTCGGACACGGGCGCCATGGAAGCGGCCCTCTGGTCCCTGCTCGGCCCCCGGGGCGTCGACGTGCTGGCCTGGGAAAGCTTCGGTCAGGGTTGGGCCACGGACGTGACCAAGCAGCTCGGGCTCGAAGACGTGCGGGTGATCGAGGCCGACTACGGCAAGCTGCCGGACCTGGGCCGGGTGGATTTCAGCCGCGACGTGGTGTTCACCTGGAACGGCACCACGTCCGGCGTCCGCGTGCCCGATGGCGAGTGGATCGCCGGGGATCGTGAGGGCCTGACCATTTGCGACGCCACCTCGGCGGCCTTCGCCATGGACCTGCCCTGGGACAAGCTGGACGCGGCCACCTACTCCTGGCAGAAGGTGCTGGGCGGCGAGGCCCAGCACGGCATGCTGATCCTCGGCCCCCGGGCGGTGGAAAGGCTGGAAACATATACCCCCCCCTGGCCCCTGCCCAAGGTCTTCCGCCTGACCAAGGGGGGCAAGCTGATGGAGGGTATTTTCCGGGGCGCCACCATCAACACGCCCTCGATGCTCGCCGTCGAGGACGCGCTGGACGGGCTGGAATGGGCCCGCTCGGTGGGCGGACTGGCGGCCCTGGTGGCGAGGAGCGAAGCCAACTTCCGGGCCATCGAGGACTGGGTTGGGCGAACCCCCTGGGTGGACTTCCTGGCCCAGGCGCCGGAGACCCGGTCTCCGACATCGGTGTGCCTGAGGATTTCCGATCCCTGGTTCCAGGCCCTGGAAAGGGAAGCCCGGGCCGCCGCCGCAGGCGAGCTGGCCGGGCTGCTGGCCGACGAAGGCGCGGCCTTCGACATCGAGGCCTACCGGGACGCCCCGCCGGGGCTGCGGCTGTGGGCCGGCGCCACCGTGGAGACGGCAGACCTGAAAGCCCTCTTCCCCTGGCTGGACTGGGCCTTTTGGACGATCAAGACGAAGGAGGGAGCGTGACATGGCCAAGGTTCTGATCTCCGACAAGTTGAGTCCCCTGGCCGCAAAGCTGTTCGCGGACCGGGGCATAGAGGCGGACGTGCATCCGGGAATGGACCCGGGCGAGCTCGAGGCCTGCATCGGCGCCTACGAGGGCCTGGCCGTGCGCTCGGCGACCAAGGTCGACGCCGGGATCCTGGAGGCCGCCCAAAACCTGAAGGTGATCGGGCGCGCCGGCATCGGGGTCGACAACATCGACGTCGCCGCCGCCACCGCGCGCGGCATCGTGGTCATGAACACGCCCTTCGGCAACTCCATCACCACCGCCGAGCACGCCATCGCCATGATGCTGGCCATGGCCCGCCAGATCCCCCAGGCCAACGCCTCCACCCACCAGGGCAAGTGGGAAAAGAACCGTTTCATGGGCGTCGAAGTGATGGGCAAGACGCTCGGCATCATCGGCTGCGGCAACATCGGCTCCATCGTCGCCGATAGGGCCCAGGGGCTGAAGATGAAGGTGATCGCCTACGATCCCTATCTTTCGGCCGAGCACGCCAGCGGCATCGGCGTCGAAAAGGTGGAGCTGGAGACGCTATTTGCGCGTTCCGACTTCATCAGCCTGCACACGCCCCTCACCGACGCCACCCGCGCCATCATCGATGCGGGCGCCATCGCCAAGATGAAGGAAGGCGTGCGCATCATCAACTGTGCGCGGGGCGGACTCGTCGTCGAGGAGGACGTGAAGGAGGCCCTGCTTAGCGGCCAGGTGGCGGCGGCGGCGTTCGACGTGTTCACCGAGGAGCCGGCCACGGACAACATCCTGTTCGGCATGGACCAAGTGGTGGCGACGCCCCATCTCGGGGCCGCGACCACGGAGGCCCAGGAGAAGGTGGCCGTCCAGGTGGCCGAACAGATGGCGGATTTCCTGCTCAACGGGGCCGTCGTCAACGCCATCAACATGCCCTCGGTGAGTGCCGAGGAGGCCGTCAAGCTCGGGCCCTACTTGAAGCTCGCCGAGCAGATCGGCAGCTTCGCCGGCCAGGCGACCGAGACCGCCATCAAGGCCGTCACCGTCAAGTACGAGGGCCACGCCGCGGAACTCAACACCAACGCGCTCACCGCCGTGATGCTTCAGGGGCTGCTTTCGCCGCTGCTGGATCAGGTCAACATCGTCAGCGCGCCGGCCATCGCCAAGGAACGCAACATCGACATCACCGAGGTCAAGAACGAGCGCGGCGGCGACTACCAGACGCTGATCGGCCTGACGGTGACCACGGAAACCCAGACCAGGAGCCTTTCCGGCACGCTCTTCAACGGCACGGATCCCCGCCTGGTGGAGATCAAGGGCATCCCCATCGACGCCCGGCTCGGCTCCCACATGCTGTTCATCACCAACCAGGACAAGCCGGGCCTGATCGGCAACCTGGGCACCACGCTGGGGGACGCCGGCATCAACATCGCCACCTTCAACCTGGGCCGCAGCGAGCCCGGCGGCGACGCCATCGCCCTGATCCAGGTGGACCTGATGCCGGATCAGGCCCTGCTGGACAGGATCCAGGCGCTGCCCCACGTGGACCGGGTCAAGGCCATGAGCTTCTGAGAATCATTCCGCTCCTCGGCGCGCCGCCGCCGTGGCCGCCAAAACAGCCCTATTCGCCGAGGACGCGCCGGCGCTCCTCGAATTCAGCCGCGTCGATCTCGCCCCGGGCGAAGCGTTCCCTGAGGATGTCCAGCGCCGCCTTGGCGCCGATCTGGGCCTGGCCCTGCCCGCCGATCCAGCGGACGACGGCGAAGACGATGGCGACGATGGCGGCGATGACCAGGACCATCATCAGGGAGCCGAACACCATGAAGCCCCAGCCCCTTCCCATATAGCCGTGCCGGTAAAACTGTTCGGCCGCCTCGGCCAGGGCCGGCGTCGAGGCCAGGCCCAAGGCGGCGGCCGTGACCCAGCGGGTCAATCCGTTCGTCATGCTTCCTCCTCTTCCCATTATGGGCCGGCCCCACGGGACATCATAGCCCGATAGCGCTCTTGCAAAAAAGGAGTCCAAAACCCGGCCCCTGGGGTGTTAAGGTGGGACAAGCCCGCGAGCGATAACAATTGGGCATCCAAAGGGGGACTGCATTACCCCTGGGCGCTCAAGGAAAGGGGGGCGGCCCGGCCTCCCGGCGGCGTTGAGCTGAGCGCCGGCCTGATCTGACAGGGAGGTTACCCATATGCTGAAGTCGCTTCACATCGATCCCGGGAAATGCACCGGTTGCCTGCAATGCGAACTGGCCTGCTCGTTCGATAACGAAGGGGTGTTCAACCCGGCGAAATCGCGGATCAAGGTCTTCAATTTCCACGACCAGGGCCGCTTCGTCCCTTACACCTGCACCCAGTGCGACGAGGCGTGGTGCATGGCGGCCTGTCCCGTGGATGCGATCATTGTGGACGCGGCGACCGGCGCCAAGATCGTCTTGGACTCCGTCTGCGTCGGGTGCAAGGTGTGCACCATCGCGTGTCCCTTCGGCACCGTGAACTACAACCAGGACACGGGCAAGGTCATCAAGTGCGACCTCTGCGGCGGCGACCCGGAATGCGCCAAGGCCTGCCCGACACAGGCGATCACCTTCATCGACGCCGATTGGACCGGCATCGAAAGAATGCGCGACTGGGCCTCGAAGACCGACGCCGGCGCCCAGGCGGAAGCTTAGGAGGGCTAGACATGGCTTGGACAAGGAAGATACTGCGCGTCGACCTGGACAAGGGGACCTGCGCCGACGAACCCCTGAACATGGAATGGGCCTTCAAATACCTGGGCCAGCGCGGACTGGCCACCAAGTACCTGGTGGAAGAGACCGACCCCAGGGTGGATCCCCTGTCGCCCAAGAACAAGATGATCATGGCCACGGGTCCCCTGACCGGAACCTCGGCCTCGACGGCGGGACGCTACTCGGTGATCACCAAGGGCGCGCTCACCGGCGCCATCGCGTGTTCCAACTCGGGCGGCTTCTTCGGCAACGAGATGAAGAACGCCGGCTACGACATGATCATCTTCGAGGGCAAGGCCAAAACGCCGGTCTACCTCCTGATCGAGAACGACAAAGCCCGCCTGCTGGACGCCGGCGATCTTTGGGGGAAATCGGTCTGGGATACCGAGGAGACGATCAAGGCCAAGCATCAGGACCCCTTGATCCGGGTCGCCTCCATCGGCGTTTCCGGCGAAAAGGGGGTGAAATTCGCCGGCATCATCAACGACATGCACCGGGCGGCCGGCCGCTCCGGCGTCGGCACCGTGATGGGGTCGAAGAACCTCAAGGCGGTGGCGATCCGGGGCACCAAGGGAGTCGCCGTGGAGGACTTCGACAAGTTCCTGGACGCCGTCGCGGCGGGCAAGAAGGTGCTCGCCGAGAACGCGGTCACCGGCGAGGGCCTGCCCACCTTCGGCACCCAGATCCTCATGAGCATCGTCAACGAGACGGGCGCGTTGCCCACCCGCAACCACCAGGACGTGCAGTTCGAGGGCGCCGGCGACATCTCGGCCGAAGCCATGGCCAAGCCCAGGCGCTCCGACGGTAAGCCGAACCTGGTGACCAGCGCCGCCTGCTTCGGCTGCACCATCGCCTGCGGCCGCATATCCACCATCGACCGCACCCACTACACGGTGGTCGAGCGGCCCCAATACCAGGTGGCCTCCGGCGGGCTCGAGTACGAGGCGGCCTGGGCGCTCGGCGCGGCGACGGGGGTCAACGACCTGGACGCCCTGACCTTCGCCAACTTCATCTGCAACGAGCAGGGTTTCGACCCCATCTCGTTTGGCGCCACCGTGGGCGCCGCCATGGAGATGTTCGAGGCCGGCGTCATCACCGAGAAGGACACCGGCGGCATCAAGCTCAACTTCGGCTCCGCCGAGGCGGTGACCGAGCTGGCCGAACTGACCGGCAAGGCCGAGGGTTTCGGCGCCGAGATCGGCCTCGGCTCCAAGCTGCTTTGCGAGAAGTACGGCAAGCCCGAGCTCGCCATGCAGGTCAAGGGCCAGGAATTCCCGGCCTACGATTCCCGGGGCATCCAGGGCATGGGCCTGACCTACGCCACGTCGAACCGCGGCGCCTGCCACCTGCGCAGCTACACCGTGGCCTCCGAAGTGCTGGGAATCCCCGAGAAGACCGATCCCCTGGTCACCGACGGCAAGGCGGGGCTGGTCAAGGCCTTCCAGGACGCCACCGCCGTCTACGATTCGGCGGGGCTCTGCCTGTTCACCAGCTTCGCCTGGACCCTGGACGACGTGTCCCCGCAGATCGACGCCGCCTGCGAGGGGGACTGGTCGGTGGACAACCTGCTCGAGGTCGGCGAGCGCATCTGGACCCTGGAGCGCAAGTACAACATGGACGCGGGCTTCACCGGCAAGGACGACACTTTACCGGCGCGCCTGCTCAAGGACGCGGCCAAGGCCGGCCCCGCCAAGGGCAAGGTCAGCGGCCTCGACGTCATGCTGCCGGAGTACTACCAGATCCGCGGCTGGACGGAGGACGGGGTGCCCTCCAACGAAACCCTGGAGAGGCTGGCCCTCTAGCCACCGGGACGCCGAGGGGAGACGAGGGAGCCGCTCATGAAGTACGTGATCGTTGGCGCCGGTCCGGCCGGCGTGATCGCCGCCGAGACCCTGCGCAAGGCCGATCCGTCGGGCGACATCGTGCTGCTCGGCGACGAGCCCGAGCCGCCCTATTCCAGGATGGCCATCCCGTATTACCTGACCGGCGGCATCGACGAGGCGGGAACCTATATCCGCAAGACCCCGAACCATTACGACGACCTCGCCATCCGCTACGTTCAGGGACGCGCCACCAAGGTGGGGGCGGGCGGCCTCGCCACCGAAGACGGCGGCGACATCGAATTCGACAGGCTGCTGGTGGCCACCGGGGCCAGCCCCCTGGATCCGCCGGTGGACGGCCTTGATTCGAGCGCCGTCCACCACTGCTGGACCCTGGAGGACGCCCGCAACATCATCGAGCTGGCGGGGGTGGGATCCCGCGTGGTGCTCATGGGGGCCGGATTCATCGGCTGCATCATCCTGGAATCCCTGGTCGAGCGCGGCGTCGCCCTGACGGTTGTCGAGGCGGAAGACCGCATGCTGCCGCGCATGATGGACAAGCCGGGCGCCGACATGATCAAGGCCTGGTGCGAGGGCAAGGGCATCACCGTGCTCACCTCGACCCGGATTAAAGCCATAGAGCCGGCCCCCGCCGGGGTCCGGGTCCATTTCGAGGGCGGCGGGGACGTGCCCGCCGATCTGGTCGTGGTGGCCACCGGGGTCGGGTCGAACACGGGCTTCCTGGAAGGCTCCGGCGTCAAGGTGGAAGAGGGCATCGTCGTCGACGACCGGCTGAAATCTACCCAGGACGCCATCTACGCCGCCGGCGACTGCGCCCAGGGGCCGGACCAGATGGGCGGCTGGTCCGTCCACGCCATTCAGCCCACCGCCGCCGAGCACGGCCGCGTCGCGGCCTTGAACATGGCGGGCCGGGACACCCCCTACAAGGGCAGCCTGAACATGAACGTGCTGAACACCGCCGGCCTGGTGTCGTGCTCGTTCGGCCTATGGGATGGGGTGAAAGGGGGCACCTCGGCGGAATCCCTGGACCGGGAGGCCAGCAAGTACATTCGCCTGGAATTCCAGGACGACCACCTGGTGGGCGCGCTCACCCTCGGGCGCACCGATTTCGTCGGCGTGCTCCGCGGCCTGATCCAGGGCCGCATCCCGCTCGGGCCCTGGAAGGACAAGCTGACCGACAACCCCCACCGGATCATGGAAGCCTACCTGGCCAGCACCATGGCCTAATACCAAAGGTCACTGATAATGACTCATAGAGATCGCGTAGGCGGTCCGTCGGGTAGGAGAAAAGCCGCCGGCGATGCGGTGCATCGTCAAGGCGTTTCGACGCCCTCCGACGGGCCGCCTACGCGACCCGAAGGGCGGCCTACCAAGGCTTTCGGACGTCGTCGCGCACGCCTTGCGATGCCCCGCATCGCGGCGACGCACGCTTAAGGCCGAAAACCTTGGAAGACCGTCTCTAGGGGTCATTATCAGTGACCTTTGGTATATACGTTTAGGCCATGAAGATCACGGTCAAGCTTTTCGCCATGCTCGAGAGCTACCTGCCGGCGGGCTCCGCCGGCAACCAGGCCCGCATCGAGGTGGCCGCCGGGGCCACGCCCGAGGCCGTCTTCAGGAAGCTCAACCTGCCGCCCGAGGCCTGCCACCTGGTGCTGGTCAACGGGGTCTACGTGGCGCCCAGCGAACGGGGCAGCCTTGAGTTGAAGGAGGACGACGCCCTTGCCGCCTGGCCGCCGGTGGCGGGCGGCGCATGAGCGGCGGCCCCGTCACCATCACCAAGGACATGGGCGTCACCCACGCCGAGTTCTTCCGCCTTCTGCCCCGGGCGTTGGGGTCCGAGGCTTATTCGCGGGACGGCGCCCGCGTGGTGCTGGAGGACGGAAACCGCCGCCTGGAAATCACCCTGGGCCCCGAAGGCAGGCGCCAAATCGCGCTTCTGCGGTTGCCCAGGACGGCGGTGACGCTTTCCTTCATCGGCTATTCCGACGACGACAGGGCGGCGGCGCTGGCGCTTTTCGAGCGCGCCTTCCAGCGCGCCGGCGGGTAGCGGGGCGGGGGGAGTTCCCCCGGCCGCGCATCTCACTTGGGCGCGTAGGGGTTGCGGCCCTTGCGGGCGTGGATGCGGATGGGGACGCCGGGGAGCTTGAAGTCCCGGCGCAGGCCCTTGACCAGGTAGCGCAGGTAGGACTCGGGCAGGTCGCCGGCGCGGCTGGCCGAAAGCGCGAAGGTGGGCGGCCGGGTCCTGGCCTGGGTCATGTAGCGGAGCCGGATGCGCCGCCCCTTGCTCACCGGCGGCGGGTGGCTCTCCGCCATGCGGGCCAGCCAGCGGTTGAGAAGCCCAGTGGATATGCGCTTGTTCCACACGGCGTAAGCGCCGAGGACCGCCGGCAGCAGGTCCTCCATGCCGTGGCCGGTGAGGGCCGAACAGGGGATCACGGGGACGCCGTCGGCCTGGGCCAGGGATTTTTCCAGGCGGCCGTTGACGCGGGCCAGGGTCCCCTTCCGGGCCAGGTCCCATTTGTTGACGGCGATGACCAGCGCCCGGCCTTCCTCGATCACGTGCCGGGCGATGGTCAGGTCCTGTTTCTCCAAAGGCGCGCTGGCGTCCGTCACCACCACCACCACATGGGCGAAGCGGATGGCGTTGATGGCGTCCTTGACCGACATTTCCTCGAGCTTTTCCGCCACCCGCGAGGCGCGGCGCAAGCCGGCGGTGTCCACCAGCCGGATATGCCGTCCCTCATAGGTCCAGGAGACGGGAACGGCGTCCCTGGTGACGCCAGGCTCGGGTCCCGTGACCATGCGTTCGGCGCCCAAAAGCCGGTTGATCATGGTCGACTTGCCGACGTTGGGCCGCCCGACGATGGCCAGTTGCAGGGGCTTTTCCTCAGGGACCGCGTCCCCGCCGCCCGCGTCGCCGGCAAGGGGGGCGAGGGCGTCGTAAAGCTCGCTTAAGCCCAGGCCGTGCTCGGCGGATATGGCCACCGGCTCGCCCATGCCCAGGCCATGGGCCTCCAGGATTCCGGCCTCTCCGGCGCCGCCCTCGCACTTGTTGGCGACCAGGATGACGGGCAGCCCGCTCTCTCTGAGCCAGGTGGCGAAGTGGCGGTCGATGGGTGTGAGCCCGACGCGGGCGTCGATCAGCAACAGGGCCAGGTCGGCCTGCTCCAGGGCGTGTCCGGTCTGCGCCAGCAGGCGGCCTTCCAGTCCCGTCCCTTCCTCCAGGCCGGCGGTGTCGATGATGGTGAAGCGAAGATCGCCGAGGCGCGCTTCTCCCTCGCGCCGGTCCCGGGTGACCCCCGGCGTGCGGTCGACGATGGCCAGGCGCCTTCCCGCCAAGCGGTTGAATAGGGTCGACTTGCCGACGTTGGGCCGCCCGGTGATGGCCACGGTGAAGGCCATGGATAGCGCTCTAACGATAGGCCGTGAGTTCGGCGTCGTCGGAAAGGAAATAGACGCTGCCCGAGGCGGCCACGGGGGGGACGGAAACGCCGTCCGGCAGGTCTTGCCGGCCCAGGATCCTGCCCGTATACGGGGAGACCGCAAGCGCCTCGCCGTTGGAGCCGGCGACGATCAGGCGGTTCTTGGTGAGGATGGGGCCCGTCCAGATGATCAGGCCCTCCCTGTCTTCGGGGTCCTCGTAGCGGGGCAGCCCCTGCACCCAGTAGATGCGGCCGCTCTTGCGCGAAAGGCAGATCAATTCTCCCTCGGTGCTCAGCACGTAGAGGAAATCGCCCGCCACCCACGGGCTCTCCAGGCTGGCGATCTCCTTGTCCCAGATGCGCCGCCCGTTGCGCAGGTCGATGGATACCAGGAGCCCGCCGTAGCTGACGGCGAAAACCCGGCCCCGGTCGATCACCGGACGGCCGCGGATGTGCGAGAAGGTCACCACCACGTTGCTCCGCCTGACGGCGGCGAGCACGTCCGTCCACAGCACCCGTCCGTTCTCCACCTTGAGGGCCACCAGTTCCCCCGACGAATAGGGGACCACGACGATGCCGGAGTCCACCGCGGGACTGCCGCCGCCGAGCAGGCTGACGCCCTCCCGGATGCCCGAATGGGACCAGAGCACGTTGCCGTTGGTGGCGTCCAGGGCGAACAGCTTGTTGTCCACCGTGACCACGAAGGCCCGGCCGCCGCGCACCGTCGGCGCCGCGCGCATGGGGCTGCCCACGTTCCGCCGCCACAGGACCTGTCCGCTGCCGGCGTCCAGCGCGATGACTTCGGCGAAGCCGGTGGAGGCGATGATGCGCCCGTTCTCGAAAGCGATGCCGCCGGCGATATGGCCGTCGTCCTCCTCGTCCGGCGTCAGGTCTTGGCTCCAAAGCTCGCGCCCGTCGTCGGCATCGAAGGCGCGGACCATGGTCTGGGAATCAATGGTGTAGACCCGGCCCCCGGCGACGATGGGGGACGAATTCAAGCGCTCCTCGTCGTCGGACCCCTCGCCCGCGCTGCTTTGCCAGGCGAGGGTGAGAACGTCGGCCACGTCGATGTGGTGCATGGCGTGGTTGGCGTATCCGCCGGCCTGCGGCCAGCTGGCGTTGACCGTCGGCCGGGGAAGGATGATTTCCGCCCCCGCCAGTTCCGGGTCGGGCGACAGGCTGCGTTCGTGCAGGAGCACGGAAATGCGGTCGCCGGGCAGGGGAGGCTTTTCGGCGCCGCCGAAAATGTCCGCCCCGCAGGCGCCGAGAAGCAAAAGTCCGGCGAAGATGAAACGGCGCATGCTCTGCTCCTTGAGACTCAACGTCTCGGCCTAACGGCCGATGGCGGCCAGCATCTCGCCGGCCCGCGCCCGGATACCCTCTGGCGCCGAGGAGTCCTTGGCGAGCCCGGTGAAGATCTCCACCGCCTTGTCCCGGTCGCCGGAACTGAACGCGAGCACGGCCGAGATTTCCCTGGCGCTGTGGCGCCAGGGATTGGCGTCGGCGGTGAGGGGCGCCAGGCGGAGCGTCAGGGTACTTGAGTCGCCGCCTTCCATTTCCTGGAGCACGCCCAGGACAACGGCCAGGTCGCGGTAGACGGCGTCGGCGCCGCTGTCGTCCGCAAGCTCGCGGTAGATGGCCGCCGCCGCCGCCCGGTCCTTGCCCGCGGCGTGCAGCGCCGCCTCCTGGAGGCGCGCCAACACGGAATACCCGCCCCCTTCCCGGGCCAGCCCGGAGAAGGCATTCGCGGCATCGGCCTGGCCGTCGTCCCGGGCCAGGTGCATGGCGTCGGAAAACCGCTCGCCCAGGGCTTCCCGGTTGTTGATGTCGTAATGGCGCCAGCCCTGATAGCCGGCCACGCCGGCCACCAGGAGAAACGCGGCGGCGACCACATGGGCGCCGTACTGCTTCCACAGCTTGGCGTACTTCTCGTGCCGCAGGTCATCGTCGATTTCCCGAAGCAGGCTGTCTTGAGTGGGTTCGGCCAATAGAGACTCTCCGCTACGCCCCGGCTTCAAGGGGGGGCTAAACTATCCTTCACTCGGGCGCAAGGCAATCGCTGGCGCCCAGGCTGTCATTCGTGGCGCCACTTGATGGAACATCCAATGCTGGCGATCTGTTCCTCGGGCCCGCGCCCCGTCTCGGTGATAAGTCTCATGGCCTCGAACAGGTCCCGGCGGGCGTCCGCCGGCGCGGGCTCCTTGCCCGACGCGTCCAGCCGCCCCCGGTATTGCAGTTCCAAGTCCGAGTTGAAACCGTAGAAGTCCGGCGTACACACCGCGTCGTAGGCGCGGGCCACGTCCTGGGTCTCGTCGATGACATAGGGAAAGGGGAAGTTGTTGGCATCGGCCACCGTCTTCATGTTGTCGAAGGAATCCTCGGGGTATTCGCCCGGATCGTTGGACATGATGGCGATGACGCCGACGCCGATCTCCCGGAGCGCACGGCCTTCGAGGACCAGACGGTCGAGGATGGCCTTCACGTACGGGCAGTGGTTGCAGATGAACATGACCAGCGTGCCCTTGGGGCCGCGGACGTCGTCCAGGGTATAGGTCTTGCCGTCGGTGCCCTCGAGGCTGAAATCGACGGCCTTCAAGCCGAAATCGCAAACCGGCTGCTGCAGGGAAACCATGAAACGATCCTCTTAGGAATGAATGACGGCACTGTGTTAGCCGAGAAAGCCCCCGGCAATCAACGCCCTTGGCGGGCCCGGGTCCCCGGGTTGCCCCTGGGCCGTGTCGGGGATAGGGTGGGAAGCCGTTGGTTTTGCAGCCGGTTTTTCCTATCATCGGTTAACTTGGCCTTAACCCCGCCGGGGACATGGTAGAGAATCCTCTCGGAGGAATTGTCTTTCATGCGCATGGCGTTTCTCATTGCCGGTCTGGTTCTGTTGGCGGGATGCTCCCTCGTGCCGCCCGTCGCCATAATCGATGGGGCCACGGTGGTGGGCTCGCAAAAGACCCTCGGCGACCATTTCATTTCCTACGTCAGCGGCAAAAACTGTTCCACCGTGCGGCGCAACCTGGGCCGCACCTATTGCGAGGAGGACGAGCCCAATCCCGTCCCCAGGGTCTTCTGCTACCCGACCATCGGCAAGATCACCTGCTACGACAAGCCCGACCCGCGCCGGCGACCCTACGAGAAGGTGGGCAGGAACGACCATAACCTCGACCTGACTCGCTGACGCCCGGCGCTATTGATCTCCCCCGGCGGAATAACGGGTTCCCCGCCCCGGCCGCCGCCGCTTACAATCCGGTCCATGAGACGCTTGCTCGCTTGGGCGCTCGGCCTTGCCGTGATCGCCGGCGCGGTCCTGTGGCTGGTCTCGCGCGACGTGGTCAGGTATCAGGCGACGGAGGAGGAACTCCGCCTGGCGGCCCGCTTCGAGGCCGTTAAGTCCCTGGCCGAGAAGGGCGACATCGCGTCTGCTTCCGCCCTCGCCGGCCTCTACCGGGAAGGGCGCGGCACCGAAAGGGACCCCAGGGCCGCCTGGCGCTGGTATTCCAATGCCGCCGACAAGGGCCTCGTGGGCGCCCAATTCGCGCTGGGCTCCATGTACGAAGCGGGTGACGGCGTCAAGCAGGACTCATACAGGGCGGCCGAATGGTATTCCCTGGCGGCCGGCCTCGGGCGCCATGCCGGCGCCCAGTTCGCGCTGGGCCAGCTTTACTTCCACGGCCGCGGGAAACCCAACGACTATGGCGAGGCCATCACCTGGTACCGCAAGGCGGCCAAGCAGGGGCACGGGCCCGCGCAATACCTCATGGGGGCCATGCACCGGGAAGGCTGGGCGGTGAAACGGGACTACGTGGAAGCCTACATGTGGTATTCATTGGCCATCCCCAAGGCGGCGCAAGTCCGCGCCGTCGACCGCCGCTACGATCCGGCCAAGGCCCGCGACGAGGTGGCGGCGAAAATGAACAAGTTCCAGATCGCCGAGGCCGAACGCAAGGCGAAGGCCTGGCGCCCGGCGCGCTAGAGCGCTATCCAACTAGCCGGATAATGCTCTAGGCTTGCTCCCCCCCGGCCGGGGCGGTAAGAACTTGCCTTCTTTCCCGGGAGGATGCCCGTGAGCAGCAAAATCAAGGCCGTCACCTTCGATCTCTGGGACACCATGATCGACGATGAGTCCGACGAGCCCAAACGCAAGGAGCGCGGCCTGCGCTCCAAAGCGGAAGAACGCCCGCATCTGGTCTGGGAGGCGCTGAACCGCGACGGCCCCATCCCCTTCGCCGAGGTGTCACTGGCCTATGCCGTGACCGACGCGGCCTTCACCAAGGTGTGGAAGGAGCACGCCATCACCTGGACCATCGAGGAACGCCTGGGCGTCCTGTTCAGGGGACTGGGGCGCCAACTCGGCGGCGCCGACCTGGAGCGCCTGGTCCGGGCCCTGGCCGTGATGGAGGTGGACATTCCCCCCGATCCCATCCCGGGGGTGGAAGAGTCCCTGAGCACCCTCGCCGGGCGCTACAAGCTCTGCGTCGTCTCCGACACCATCATCACGCCGGGCGACGGCCTGCGCCGGCTCCTCGAGACGCACGGCCTGAAGCAGTATTTTTCCGGCTTCGTTTTTTCCGACGAAGTCGGCCGCGCCAAGCCCCACCGGCGCATGTTCGAATCCGCCGCCGGCCAGCTCGGTGTGGAGTTCGCCGAAATGGTCCATATCGGCGACCGGGACTCCAACGACGTCAAGGGGCCCCAGGCCCTCGGCATGAAGGCGGTCCTGTTCACGGCGAAACGCGCCCAGGACGCGGCCATCACCACCGCCGACGCCATCTGCGACAACCACGCCGCCCTGCCGGCCACCATCGATTCCTTATAGGGGACTGCTGATGACGGCCGATCCGCGAATCCTGATCATCGACGGATACACCAAGTCCTCCCGCCAGGAGCTGGCCGCGGGCGGCGCCTCCGTCGCCGGCGATCTCTATGCCGCCATGTTGAAGCGGATCGTGCCCGAAGCCCAGTGCCACATCCTTTTCCCGTCCGATCCGGACGCAACCCTGCCCAGCGGCACGGGCCTCGCCGATTACGACGCCGTCGCCTGGACCGGGTGCAGCCTGACCATCTTCGAGGATAAGCCGGAAGTCCGGACGCAGATCGAATTCGCCCGCGCCGCCTTCGAGGCCCGGGTCCCCAGCTTCGGCACCTGTTGGGGGGCCCAGGTGGCCGTGGTGGCGGCCGGCGGCCTGGTCCAGGCCAACCCCCACGGCCGCGAGATGGGCATCGCCCGCAAGATCGAGCTGACGCCGGCGGGCCGCGCCCATCCCATGTACGAGGGCAAGGCGTCGGTGTTCGACGGCTTCATCAGCCACGTGGACGAGATCACCCACCTGCCGCCGGGCGCGGTGTCCCTGGCCCGGAACGCCTTCACCCTGGTGCAGGCGGTCTCGGTGGTGCACAAGGGCGGCGTCTTCTGGAGCCTCCAGTACCATCCCGAGTACGACCTCCACGAGATGGCGCGGCTGACCCATTGCCGCGCCGACGTCCTCGCGGACTTAGGGTTCTTCGCCGACCGCGAGGCGGCCGGGCGCTACGTGGACCTGCTGGAGGCCCTGCACCAGGACCCGGGGCGCAAGGACATCGCCTGGCTTCTCGGCGTCGACGAGGACATCATGAACGAAGACGTCAGGTGCCAGGAGGTGCGCAACTGGATCGACCGCCTGGTCCTGCCCAACATGGGGCGTTAGCGGGCCAGGCGGGGGGGGAGGCGTCCGGTGACCGACGCGATTTCCAAGGCGGCGGGACTTTCGTTCTGGAAGGGTCCGGTGGAGCCTAAGCCCCTGGGCGGCGGCATCACCAACGTCAACTTCGTGGTCGAGGACCAGGGCCGGCGCTACGTGGTGCGCATCGGCGACGACATCGTCGTCCACGGGGTGCTGCGCTTCAACGAGCTGGCGGCCAGCCGCGCCGCCCACGCAGCGGGCGTCTCGCCGGCGGTGGTCTACTCCGAGCCGGGCGTCCTGGTCATGGACTTCATCGATGGGCGGACGCTCACCGAGGACGATGTCCGCGCCGAGGGCATGATGGAGCGCATCTTGCCCCTGATCGAACGCATCCACCATGGCGTCATGCGGGAACTGCGCGGACCCATTTTGATGTTCTGGGTGTTTCACGTGGTGCGCGATTACGCGGCCACGCTCAAGGCGGCCGGCAGCCGCATGGCGAAAGCCCTGGAGGCGGCGCAATGATCGGCAAGATCACCGGACGGGTCGACTACGTCGCCGAGGACCATGTGCTGATCGAGGCGGCGGGCATCGGCTACATCATCCAC
>JADFTO010000188.1 GCA_022560215.1 Pseudomonadota bacterium
CGGAGGACAGATTGATGCCACCTCCTACACTGAACGGTTGCCTGTGCAAATACCGAAGCTTGCCGTTAGAACTTAGGGCTTGGGACGAAACATTTACGTCGAATTTCGAGGGCTGAGGGTGTAGTTCCATTCGCCGTGGAAGTCGGCTCGCTTGATGTTGAGGGCTTTCATTTGGTCGTCGGTGACGCGGGTTCCCTTTGGGTAGTGGTTGGTGTCGAGATCGCAGTAGACCTTCAACCCTGCTTCTGTCCTGGTGTGCCCGATCAGGGCGATGATGGTGGCTAGATCTCGCAGCGGCCGGCCACGCCAGTTCTGGCTGATGAAGGAGAACAGCCGGTGCTCGATCTTGTTCCACTTGCTGGTGCCGGGCGGCAGGTGGCAGACCGTGATCTCCAAACCCAGTTCGTCGGCGAGCTTTTGGAGCTCAAGCTTCCACAGACGCACCCGCGCGCCGTTGGAGCCGCCGCAGTCCGCGGTGATCATCAAGCGCCGGGCTCCGCGATAGCGCTGCCGCCCCAAGCGCTGCCACCAGCGACGAATGCTCTCCACCGCAAAAGCCGCCGTATCAAAGCTGATGCCGAGGTTGACCCAGCCGATGTTATTGGCCACGTCGTAGACTCCGTAAGGCGCCGCCTTGCCCAGCTCCTTGTCGACAAAGTCGTGCACCTTCACCAACTCGGGCTGGCCCTGGGGCCGCCACTCGCGCCCGCCGTTCTTAAAGTCGCCCACCAACTCCTTCTTCTTGGTGTCCACCGAGATCACCGGCTCGCCGAGCGCCAGGAACGCCTGGGCCTGGCGGTTGATGTGCTCGAACTGAGCGTCGCGGTCCGGGTGGCTCGCGCCCTCGTGCTGCTTGGCGTTGGCTTGAAGGCTGAAGCCGAGCCGCCGCAAGAGCCGGCCCACGAGCTTGTGGCTGACCTCAAAACCCTGTGCCGCCAAAGCCTTGGCGAGATGACGCTGGCTCTTCGAAACCCACCGCAAGGGCGAACTCGGATCGCCCCGCGTCGCCGGCTCGACCAAGCGCTCCAGCGCCGCCAGCAAGCGCGGCTGACGCTCGGTTTCCGGCTGCCGGCCGCCGCCGGGACGGCGGATACGATCCCTTGCCGGCTCGCGTTCACCGGCGAGCTCGCGCAGACCCAGCCCAATGGTCGAGCGCGCCACACCCGTGGCCTCGCTAACCGCCTTGATCCCGCCCCATCCCGCAGCCCGCGCCTCCGCCGCCGCAAGAAGCCGCCGACCCTGCTCGTTCAAATGTCCCGAGAGAGCCTCATACCTACTTCTTATGCCAGCAACATCAATCACACACACAATATATGGTATGACAAAGGCTAGGGGAATCCCCAATCAACAGCCCCAAGAACCGCCCTCAGATAATCGAATCGATTGTTCTGTCCCAAGCCCTTAGCAGCACCTCGAGGGGCTCATTGATGCATTTCCCCGATGATTCACAGTTGGGAAATGGCCGCGCGCTCCCAGGGTCGTTTCTGACCAGCAGGTAGCCGGGCGCGGTAGCGGTCTTCTTGACGACCGCAAAGGCAAGCTTCACTTGCCCGGTCTCGGCATCGGACGACGCCTTCGGGGGCCCGTCGGACAACTGTGACAGGGCTGGGCTCGACGCCGCGGGTCCGTACGCGAGCGCCGGACCCATCGTGGTCAGCGCCGCGATGGCGACGGCCGATAGAAGTGTTGCAACACGCATTGCTCGGTCTCCTTTTTGCGGGGATTCTCCCATGGATTCGCACCGGCGCCATGGGCCACCTAACACACTCAAGCCATCCCGCCAGTCTCGGCAACAATCACGAACAATCCGTTACAACAATTGGTTACGATAATTGGTTATTTTATTCGCGCCTTCCCGGTCACGAGCGCCCGGACCTATTCGGGCGCGTCCAGCCCGACGGCTTCGAGCGCGCGAGCCTGGCGGCGGGCCAGCGCCTCGGCGTCGAAGTCGCCGATCAGGTCGTGGAACAGGCGGTGCCAGTTGACTTCCGCCTTGAGGTGCATGAAGACGCTGCCGAGCCCGATGGCGGCCCGGTCCATGAGCACGAATTCCCGGGGCGGGGTGATGCCGCCCAGCCGGCGCAGCTCCCGGTGGACCTTGGCCGCGACCTCGGCCCCGTACATGGTGCCCATGTCCTCCTGGATGGTCTGGGTCCGGTCCTTGAGCAGCGGGGCGTAGAGGAACCGCGCCCAGTAATTGAGCACCTCGATGATCTCCCGGCTCAGGTTATGGAAGCCCCAGGTCTCGTAGGCATGGACGGCAAGGTCCTGGTCGTCGTCTCTGAGTGCGCGGTAGAGGCCGATGACGGCGCCGATGAAGGACGGCTTGAAGACCCGGATGCAGCCGAAATCGAGCAGGTTGATGGAACCGTCCGCACGCACGGTATAGTTGCCGAGGTGCGGGTCGCCGTGGATGACGCCGTAATCATAGAAGGGCACGTACCAGGCCCGGAACATGTTGCGGGCGACCCGGTTGCGCTTCTCGATCCCCTCGTCCACCAGGCTCAGCAAGGGCACGCCCGAAAGCCAGGTCATGGTCAGCAGGCGCCGGGTGGTGAGATCGTCCACCGTGTCGGCCACGTGGACGGCCGGCTCGCTTCTCAGCATGCGGGCGTAGAGGACCATGTGGCGGGCTTCACGCAAGTAGTCCAGCTCCTCGTGCAGGCGGTCCGACAGCTCGGCGTGAATCTGCATCGGATCGATGGCCCGGTCGTAGCGCCGGTAGATGGAGAACGCCAGCTTCAGCTGGCGCAGGTCCGCCTCCACCGTGGACACCATGTCGGGATACTGGAGCTTGCAGGCAAGCTCTCTCCCGTCCAGTCCCCGGGCCCGGTGGACCTGGCCCAGGGACGCCGCGGCGGCGGCCTTGCGCTCGAAGCCGGCGAAGGACTGCCGCCAGTCCTCGCCCAGTTCCGTCGCCATGCGCCTGTTGACGAAGGGCCAGCCCATGGATGGCGCGTTGGTCTGCAGGCGGGACAGTTCGATGACGTATTCGGCGGGCAGCGCGTCGGGCACGGTCGACAGGATCTGGGCCACCTTCATCAGGGGGCCCTTGAGGGCGCCCAAGGCCGCCGCCATCTCGGCGGCGTGGCTTCCCATGTCCAGGGGCAAGCCGAGGAGCCGGCCGCCGGCGAAGCGCGCCGCCATGCCGCCGACCGTGACGCCGACGCGGGTGTAGCGCTTGACGCGACCGGACAGCCTGCCGCCGTCAGCCATCCATGGCCTCCAACTCGTCGATGAAGCCGGAGATGACGCCGAGCCCCCGCCGCCAGAAGTCCGGCTCCGTAGCGTCCAGCCCGAAGGGCGCCAGCATCTCGTCCAACCTCATGGTGCCGCCGGCCTCGAGCAGGCTTAAGTACTTTTCCGCGAAGCCGGGGTGCCCGTCCTGGAAGACGCCGTAAAGCGAGTTCACCAGGCAGTCCCCGAAGGCATAGGCGTAGACATAGAAGGGGGTGTGCAGGAAATGGGGGATGTAGGCCCAGTAATGGCGGTATTCCTCGTCGAAGCGAATGGCCGGACCCAGGCTCATGCGCTGCACGTCGAGCCAGATGTCGCCCAGGCGCTCCGGGCTTAGCTCGCCATCGGCGCGCTCGTCGTGGACCCGGGTCTCGAACTCGTGGAAGGCGATCTGGCGCACCACCGTGTTCAGCATGTCCTCCACCTTGCCGGCGAGCAGGGCGCGGCGGCCGCTCCCGGTTGAGGCGTCCAGCAGGGCGCGGAAGGCCAGCATCTCGCCGAAGACCGAGGCGGTCTCGGCCGTGGTCAGGGGGGTGTCCGCCATCAGGGCGCCTTGGGGAGCGGACAGCACCTGGTGGATGCCGTGTCCCAGTTCGTGGGCGAGGGTCATCACGCAACGGCCCTTGCCGTGGAAGTTCATCAGGATGTAGGGGTGCGCGGACGGCACCGTGGGGTGGGAGAAGGCGCCCGAATCCTTGCCCGGGCGGGGTTCGGCGTCGATCCAGGAGCGCTCGAGGAACCGCCCCGCTATGGACGCCATCTCGGGCGCGAAGCCCCCGTAGGCCGCGAGCACCAGCCGGACGGCCTCGTCCCACCCGTAGCGGCGGTCGTCGCCGGGGAGCGGCGCGTTACGGTCCCAGTAATCAAGCACATCGACGCCGAACCAGCGGGCCTTGATGCGGTAATACCTGTGGGCGAGCTCAGGGATAGCCCCCTTCACCGAGCTCACCAGGGCGTCAACGACCTCGTCGGCCACGTGGTTGCTCAGGTTGCGGTGGGAAACCGGCTTCGGGTACGCGCGCCAGCGGTCCTCGATCGCCTTGTCCTTGGCCAGGGTGTTGGTGATCAGGGCGAAGAGGCGCCGGTTGTCGCCGAGCACTCGGCCGAGCGACTTGGCCGCCCGGCGGCGGACCGCGCCGTCGGCGTCGGACAGCTTGTCGAGCACGTCCGTCAGCGTCATGTCCTCGCCGTCGACGGGGAAGCGCAGGTCCGCGCACGTTTCCTCGAACAGGCGCACCCAGGCCGCCCCCCCGGTCACCGCCTTCTCGTGGAGCAGCTTTTCCACCTCGTCGGAAAGCTGATGGTCACGGAAGGCGCGGACGTCCCTGATCCAGGGGGCGTAGCGGGCGGCCAGGGGGTCTTCCAGTTGCCTGTCCAGGACGCGTCCGTCCAGGCGGTTGATCTCGAGGGTGAAGAACAGGGTCTCGGTGGAGATGTCCGTCACCCGCTCCCGCATGGTCTGCAGGAAGCTCCCCCGTTCCCCGTCGCCCATGTCGGCGGCGAAATTGAGCTGGGCGTAGCTCGTCACCTTGGCCAAGAGCTCGCTGATCCCCTCGTAGGCCCCGATGGCGCCGCCCAAGCCGGCCCCGTCCAGCGCCTCGAGGCGCCCCCGGTAGCGCTGGCCGAAGTCCTTGGCTAAGCCCCGGGCGCGCTCCAAATCTTGCGCCAGCTCCGGCGTGTCCATGCCCGAATAAAGGTCGCCCAGGTCCCATCGGGGCAGGGACTCGTTCCGCTCTCGCGAGAATCCCTCCATCGCCTCCTCCTTGCGCTGGTCAGCCATATAAGGCTGGATTAGCCGCCGGGCAACGACAATGATAGGGTGCGGAAACGAAAGGGGAAGCGCTATGGCCGAGGCGACCTGGCCCAACCTGGCGGCCATGTTCTTCGATCAGGCGGACCGCCTGGGCGACAAGCCTTTGTTCTGGGCGAAAAGGGACGGCGCCTACGAGGCGATGAGCTGGCGCCAGGCGGCGGCCAAGACGGGCGCCCTGGCGGGCGGGCTCAAGGCGCTAGGCGTCGTCCCCGGCGACCGGGT